>JANOLL010000330.1:0-10702 GCA_031419775.1 Polaromonas sp.
GCGCCACGGCGGCCACCATCGGTGGTCCCTTGTTTGCGCAGTCTGCCTGGCCCAACAAGCCGATTCGAATCATCGTGCCCTACACGCCGGGTGGCTTTACCGACCAGATGGCACGCCTGGTGCAAGCGGGCCTGCAAAGCCGCTTGCAGCAAAGTGTGACGATTGACAACAAGCCGGGCGCCAACAGCATTATTGGTGTCGATATGCTGGCCAAAGCGCCAGCTGATGGCGCAACCTTTGCTGTCGTGATTGCTGCCTACGCCGCAAACACCACGCTTTACCCTCGCTTGCCTTATGACCCACGTAAGGATCTGACTGGCGTTTCACTCATGGGAATCTCACCGTTGCTGGCAGCTGTCAACAACGACGCACCGTTCAAGACCGCCAAAGAACTGATTGACTATGCCCGTGCCCGCCCGGGCAAGGTCAGTTTTGGCTCTTCCGGTAACGGCTCTGCTGCGCACCTGACCACTGAGTTGTTCAAGTCCTTGACCAAAACTTATATGGTGCACATTCCTTATCGCGGCGCCGTGCCGGCACTCACGGATCTGATGGGCGGGCAAATCCAGCTGTTTTTTGATGCGGCCACGGGACTGATCACACAAGGCAAGGCCGGCAAAGTGCGCCTGATCGGGGTAGCCAGTGACCGTCGGCTACCCGCCGTACCGGATGTGCCGACTTTCATCGAGCAGGGCTTTGCGGGTTTCACGGGGAGCACCTGGGCTGGCATGTTGGCACCTGCGGCAACCCCCCGAGAGATTGTCAAACGCATGTCGGACGAAGTGGCCCGCATTATTCGCAGCGACGAGACCCGTGTCCGGCTGGATGCAATGGGCACCTTTGCGGCAGGAAGTACGCCTGAGGAATTTGATGGATTTATTCTGGCCGAGACCACCAAATGGGCCAAGGTGATTCAGGACGCCGGCGTCAAGGCCGATTAGTCTAGGCGGGTCGCGCCCTGAGCGGCAGCGGAATCAGCAGTCTGCCGGCCTGCTGTGGCACCTTGCACCCGACGGGCACCGTCAAAGCGGTGCGACCAATAATCGAGGCCCATGTTTTCGAGCCGCACCTCGCCGCCAGGTTTGGGCGAGTGGATGAATTTGCCATCACCCACGTAAATACCGACGTGGCTGAATGCCCGCCGCATGGTGTTAAAAAACACCAGATCACCTGGTTGCAAATCTTTCTGGTCGATGTTCTGCGTGACGGCCGCTTGTTGTTCAGCCCGGCGGGGCAATAGCAGTCCGATGCTTTGCTGGTAAATCGCCCGGACAAAGCCGCTGCAGTCAAAACCGGTATCGACGCTATTCCCGCCGCGCTTATACGGAACGCCCAGAAACCCCATGGCGTCGACTACCAGTTCCGATGCCTTGTTGCCGAGCGAGTGCCCAACCTGGCTAATCTGGGACATCAAGCCTTTGTCAGCCAGCAATTTGTCGAGGTCGTCATGACTACTTGCTGGCGCTGCCCATGCAGCGGTGGTCATCAGACTGACTGTGATCAAGGCAAGTGCAGGGGCTTTCGGGCGCATGGGCGCGAGGATACATGAGGCATTGACCAGGCGTCAAGCTAAAGTGAGTTCTTGATTTGGCTTGCAAGCCCTTGATTTGTAATAATTATCGGCGTTCGCAGCAGAGGTTGGGTGGTTGGTGCCTGGCTCCACACCGACCTGATCCAGGCCCACAGTTATCATGCGCCCATGAGATCCACGGATTCATGGCGGAGACTTCTGGTCCGCACCAACGGTAACGTTCGGTATTGGTTGGTGCAATGGTGGCAGCTGATTTATCTGGCGGCGGTCCTGCTCCTGCTAGTCTTGTCGCCCTCCAGCTACCACCGCGCCAATCGGCTGGTTTTGGCCCGACATCTTTATGAAAACACCGCCCCTATCCTGATGGGGTTCACGGTACTGTGCGCCTTGATCAGCCTGGTCCTCACGCGCATCGTCACCGCCACCGCCTTGAGTTATGGCCTTTCCCAGTACGCCTTGCAGGTGGTCATCCGGGTTCTGGTGCTGGAGCTGATTCCGCTAACTGCCGCGCTGTTTGTCGCGCTGCGCTGCACCATTCCGGATGGCGCCGAACTGGCCGAACTGCGGGCCCGTGGGGATCTGGAGGCGCTGCGCCAGCAGGGCATCAACCCGATTCACCGTGAAGTGCTGCCGCGCGTCGTAGCCGGAATTTTTTCAACTGTCATGCTGGCCGTACTCAGCTGCGTCGTCGCCTTGCTTGTCGCCTACATTGCGATCTATGGATTTTCGCTGGCCGGCCTGAGTGGCTACACCCGCCTGTTTGGACAGGTGTTCAGCCCGGCGGTGACACTCATATTTGTACTGAAAACGTTTTTCTTTAGTCTGGCGGTATCGCTGATTCCGATGGCCTCGGCACTTTACGGCATGGCCGAGTCCAACACTCGAACTAGCGCCGAAATGCGTGGACTGGTGCGGATGTTTGCGGTGGTGTTGCTGGTAGAAATCGTTTCCCTCGTTGGAAACTACTATTGATCATCAAATGTTCATCAATCTTGACAAGGAAGTTTCACGCCCATGAGCGATGTTCCGGATCCCCTGTTGACGCCGCCTGTGGGCCGCGCCGTGCCACCCGCGGATCACCTGGAATTTAAAGCGGTCCTGCTGCTGATTTTCATGGGGCTGCTGCTGGTGGCATCGGCGCTGTATGTGATGTACGCCCGGGGCTTGTTTGAGAGTTCCCAAAAGCTGGTGCTGGTCTCGGAGGACTCCGAGGGTGTGGTGGTGGGCATGAACCTGACGTTTTCCGGATTCCCGATAGGCAGGGTTCGAAAAATCGAGCTGGCCGAGGACGGCAAGGCGCGCATCGTGGTCGACGTGGCCAGCAAGGACGCGCACTGGTTGCGTGAATCCAGCGTGTTCACGTTGGTGCGCGGGCTGGTGGGCGGCACCAATATTCGCGCTTACACCGGACTGTTGACCGATCCGCCACTGGCCGATGGCGCGGTACGTACAGTGCTGCAGGGAGATGCTGCAGGGGAGGTGCCCAAACTGGTGGCCGCTGCCAAGGATCTGATTGAAAACCTCAACAGCCTGACCAGCAGTCAGGGGGCTTTGGGGGCAAGTCTGGTCAATCTGAAAACCCTCACCACTCGGCTCAATGGTTCAGGCGGCGCACTCACGGTTCTGCTGGGCGGCGAGGCAGAGGCCAAGAAAATGCTGCTCACGCTGGATCGAAGCAACGCGCTGCTGGCCCGGCTGGATGGTGTGGTGGCCAAAGCCGACACCCAGGTGTTCGGTGAGAAGGGCGTGATGCCAGAAACCCGAGCCACCGTGGTGCAGCTCAATGCGCTACTGGGCGACGCCCGGGGAAGTCTGAAAAAGGTTGACGCCGTGCTGGTGGAGGCCCAGGCCGTGGGTGCCAACGCGCGACAAGCGACGGACGAACTCGCTACTTTGCGCGGGGAAGTCGAGGCCAGTCTGCGAAAAGTGGACGGTTTGATCAATGAGGTCAATAAAAAATGGCCATTTGCGCGCGACACCGAGGTCAAGCTGCCATGAGAGCATTTAACTTTTCCGGAGCACGCCCTCCCATTGTTATTGCGACATTCGTGTTGGCTGCCTGTTCATCCGCGCCCAAACCTGCCGACTGGCAACTCGAAGCGAAGGGTGCCATGGAACGCTCAGTGGCAGCCTATCTGGAGGGTAACTCGCGGGTGGAGACGGCAGAGTTCGCCAGGGCGCGGACGGCAATTTCGAGCACCGGGCGGATCGAGCTTGTCGCCAAAGCCGAGCTGTTGCACTGTGCCAGCCATGTTGCCAGCCTGGTGTTTGAGCCCTGTGTGGGCTTTGAAAAATTGCGCGTTGATGCTGCCCCTGCAGAGCGCGCTTATGCCGACTATCTCTCAGCAAAACTTCAGCCCAATGATTTGGCTCAGTTGCCACCGCAGCAACGCGGAGTGGCCGCCAGCGGCGAAACCGCGCTGAAAGCTATTGATGACCCCTTGTCGCGGCTGGTGGCAGCTGGCGTACTGTTCCAGAGCGGCCGTGCCAGCCCGGCGCTGGTGCAAATGGCGGTGGATACGGCCTCGGCGCAGGGTTGGCGCAGACCGTTGCTGGCATGGCTAGGGGTGCAGGCCAGCCTGGCCGAAAAGGCCGGCGACGGGGAACAGGCCGCGCGGGTGCGGCGACGCATGGATCTTGTCGACGGCAAAACGAAAGCAATTCGGTAAGGCCATGGCGCCGTGGACGATTGCGCTAGCCGGTGCCTTGGCGCTGGCTACCGCGATGGGCATTGGCCGTTTTGCTTTCACGCCTTTGCTGCCCATGATGCTGCAGGACGGCGTCATCGATTTACCCGCTGCCAGCTGGCTGGCCAGCGCCAATTACCTGGGTTATTTGCTAGGCGCCTTGTTGGCTACCTTTCAGCCCTGGATCTGGCGGAACATCAAGGCGCTTCCGCCGCTGGCCGGAACACAACTCGTGCGCATTGGCCTCGCGTCCACCTGTTTGCTGACGCTAGGCATGGCACTGGACGCTTCTGCCATATGGCCGGTGATGCGTTTTTTGGCAGGTGTGGCGAGCGCCTTTGTTTTCATCTTTTCATCCGGCTGGTGCCTGTCCGAGCTGGCCAAACGAGATGCCAGCCGCCTGGGAGGTGTGATGTTTGCCGGGCCAGGCGCCGGGATTGCGCTCAGCGGTTTGCTGGCCAGTGGCATGGTGGCGCTGCATTTTTCGGCTGCTGCGGGCTGGCTGATTCTGGGCTTGTTGGCCTGCTTGTTGACAGCTCTGGTCTGGCCAAGTTTCCAAAAGTCTTCTGCGCCACTGGCAGTGGCGTCGGTGGCCAATGATGACGCGCACCGAGGCGAGGGTTTGGCAGGCATGCAGCAAATGCTGTTGCTCGCTGGTGCCTATGGCTTGGCGGGACTTGGCTACATCGTCACCGCCACTTTTTTGCCAGTGATCGCGCGCCAAGCCTTGCCTGGATCTAGGTGGCTAGATATGTTCTGGCCACTTTTTGGCGTTGGCGTCATGCTGGGTTCATTGCTGGCGACGCGCATCTCGCTGCGCGGTGACCTGCGCTACTTGCTGGCGGCGTGCTATGGAATGCAGGCTGCGGGCGTTGCCGTGACGGTATGGAGCCCCACACTAGCGGGCTTTATTTCTGGCAGCTTGCTGTTAGGCATTCCGTTCACGGCCATTACTTTTTTTGCGATGCAGGAGGTGCGTCGCCTCAGGCCGGCCAATGCCTCGAGCTATATGGGCTTGCTGACGACACTCTACGGCCTCGGGCAGATCGCTGGTCCACCCATGGTTGCGTTCTTGCTGCACCGCAGTGCGACGCTTGCCGAAGGCTTTACGCTGTCACTGGCGGCGGCCGCCGGGGCACTGGTGCTGGGTGCGGGACTATATGGGTGGATGATTCGGGCTTATCCGATGCCGATCGTCGCAGCGCAACCCCTCCCTGCACCCCGCTCCAAAGCCAGCTCTTGACCGGATCACTCCTCGGCGTCTGTCAGCAAAACGGCTTGAGTCGCTCCGCTTGGCAGGTCTTTTTTGGGATTATGCTTTCTGCATGAAACTCCATAATTATTTTCGCTCCTCCGCATCGTTTCGAGTCCGTATTGCGCTGGGTCTAAAGGGCCTGTCCTACGAGTACGTGCCTGTTCACCTTCCAAGGGGTGACCATAAAAAGCCACCCTTCGTGGACCTGTCTGCCGACACGCTGGTGCCACTGCTAGAAATCGACGGTGAAAAGCTGTCGCAGTCGATGGCCATCATTGAATACCTCGATGAGAAATACCCGACGCCGGCATTGCTGCCGACTGACGCTCTGGGCCGCGCGAAGGTGCGCGCGCTGGCCCAATCCATAGCCTGTGATATTCACCCTATCAACAACCTGCGCATTCTTAAATACCTGGTCAGAGAACTCAAGGTGGAAGAAGAAGCCAAAAATGCCTGGTATCGGCATTGGTGCCGAGAAGGCTTGCTGGCTTTTGAAAAGCAGCTCAGTCAGTTGCCGCCCGCCACCTTTTGCTACGGCAACACCCCGACGCTGGCTGATCTCTGCCTGGTGCCGCAGATTTTCAATGCGCAACGCTTTCAGGTCAGCTTTGACGGCCTCACGCGCACTCTGGCGGCCCACGAGGCCTGCATGGCGCTGCCGGCTTTTCAGAACGCACAGCCGTCTGCCTGCCCTGATCACGAAGCCTGAGGGCAGCATGGGGAGCTTGCGTTGTGCACGCTGATTGGCTGATCCCAGACTGGCCTGCGCCGCCAAATGTGGGGGCAATCTTCACGACCCGATCTGGCGGTGTCTCGGTCGCGCCCCATGACAGCATGAATCTGGGTGACCATGTTGGTGATGCGCCTGAGGCGGTGACGGCCAACCGTGACGCGCTACAGAAAGTAATGGCCACGCGCACTGTGTTTCTAAAGCAGATTCATGGCTGCGAGGTGCTGACTCTGGACGCGACGACTGCCGAGGGTCTGCAGGCTGATGCCTGTGTGACCACGCAGCGGTCACTGGCTTGCACCATCATGGTGGCCGACTGTTTACCCGTGTTGTTGACTACAACTGGCGGCCATGCTGTGGCGGCTGCACACGCGGGCTGGCGCGGCCTGGCCGGTTTCAACGAGCTAAACGGGCGTGGCATTCTGGAGTCTTTTTATGCCTCTTTTAATGCCCTGGCGAGCGTCAACAGTGCTTCGAATGCTACAAAAATAATAGCATGGTTGGGTCCTTGCATTGGACCGTCGGCTTTCGAGGTGGGTGACGAAGTAAAAGCCGCGTTTGAATCAAACCATCCGGATGCGGCGCGGTGCTTCGTTCAAACCGGGGCGGACAAGTACCTGGCGGACCTGGCGGGGTTGGCTCGGCTTCGGCTGCAGGCGCTGAGCATCACCCACATTTACGGCAACGACAGCACTCCCGCATGGTGCACGGTGAGCAACCCGTCGCGGTTTTTTTCGCATCGGCGCGATACCGGCAAGAACGGCAATGGCAAGGGAACGACAGGGCGAATGGCGGCTTGTATCTGGCTAAAGTGAGTTAAGTCCTCAATCCGGCTTGATCTGCGCCTTGGCCACGATGTCTTTCCACATCGCTTGCTCGCGCCGAATGAACGCAGCGAATTCGGCGGGCGGCTGACCGCCAATGGTGGCGTTGTCCGCCGCAAAGCGCTCGGCGGTGGCAGGTGACTGCAATGCCTTGGCGCATTCCTCTTGCAGGCGCTGCACGATCGCGGTTGGCGTTCCTGCAGGCGTCAGCATGCCGTACCACTGCACCGATTCAAAGTTGCGATAGCCCATCTCGGCGACGGTAGGCACGTCCGGCAAGACCGGTAGCCGAGCCGGGGTGCCCACCGCGATAGCGCGGAGTTTGCCGCTGCGGATGTGCTGAAGCAGTGCCGGTGTGCCAGCAGAAAAGGCTTGCGTCCGCCCTGCCAGCAGGTCAGTGAGTGCCGGCCCGGTGCCGCGGTAGGGTATGTGCGTCATGAACATGCCGGTCACCAGCTTGAGGTATTCCATCGCCAGATGCCCGGCGCTGGCGTTGCCGGCGGACGCATAGTTGAGTTTGCCTGGGTTCTTTTTGACATGGGCGACAAATTCGCGGAAGTCTCGCGCCGGTACATCGGGATGAATCACAAACAGGCTGGGGACTTTCGCCAGCAGCGTGACGGGCATGAAGTCGCGGTTCACGTCATAGCCGGTGTTGGTAAAGATATAAGGATTGACGGCAAGTGAGCCCACATGGCCCAAGATGACGGTGTGGCCATCGGGCGTAGCGCGTGCCACTTCCTGCATGGCGGGCACCCCACCACCACCTGCCTTGTTGTCGATCAGCACCGGCACTCCTAGCTGTTTAGCCAGTTCATTGGCTACAGCGCGTGCCACGATGTCAGACGTACCGCCTGGAACAAAAGGAACCACAAATCGGATGGACTTGGACGGCCAGGCCGCCTGGGCCAGACTTGGCCAGGGGCTGGCGATGCCGGCCGATGCCAAAGTTGCGTGGGCCAGCAATTGCCTGCGTTGAAGGAAAAAATTATGCATGGTTGTCTGATACCTTATGTGTCAAGTCTTGGCTGTTTGGAAGCGGTGGTGTGCATCAACAGCCAGGTCGAACATGGTGCGAATGG
This sequence comes from Polaromonas sp., assembly GCA_031419775.1. Classification (GTDB taxonomy): domain Bacteria; phylum Pseudomonadota; class Gammaproteobacteria; order Burkholderiales; family Burkholderiaceae_C; genus Polaromonas. Next base: position 8,110 of record JANOLL010000330.1, read on the forward strand.
TGTTGGTGAAGTGCGGTCTCATGCGGCTGCTCCATTCGGTTTCGCGCACGGCGAGCCAGGGGCCGGAACCGAGCGTATCCTGCGTGACAAGGTCGTAGCACGCCAGCGAAAGCGGGCCGTGGTCGTGGTTTAAAAATCGGCTGGCCCGTACGCAACCGGGTACACGGGCCAGACCGGGCATGTGTTCAGTGTCATACCAGTCGGAGAGCTGTGGCATCCAGCCGGTCTCGGGGTCCATCTCGACGACGTAATGGAAGGCAGGAGTCTTGTCTGCGGAAGCGCCGGCGTGGTCAAACACCTTTTCCAGCCTGGAAACCCGCAGCTGCTGCAACCGGGGTGATGCCTCTTGCAATGTGGCCTCCAGTGAGGTGGTGACGGCGTGTTCAAGCCGCAGAGGTGCAGTGAGGTAGAGATAGCCATACATCGCGCCTGTCCGTGGGTCCAACGCGGCGTGCACCTTGCCTGGCTGTTGCAGAGACGAGCCGAGGATCGCACTGCGAAAGCGCTCTAGCGCGGCAGGCAACTGATGTTTGTCATGAGCCGGCAGCGTGGCTTGAATTAGCAGGGCATCGGTTGAAGCTGAGGATCGGATCGAGCGAGTCGTCGAAGTAGACGGCGGAGCCACCATTTCAGTGCCCAATCTGAAAGGCCGCGAGGAACCGCGACACCATGTTGTAGGCAGCTACGGTGGCCACCAGGTCGGTTAACTGGTGGTCACTGAAGAAAGCTTTTAAAGGATCAAACACTGAATCCGGCACCTCCACGTCACGTGTCATGGTGTCGGTCAGCGCCAGCACATGGCGTTCTTGTTTTGAAAACAGGTGGGAGCCTGCGGCGAGACTCCATTCCCGCAAGGCGTCGATTTTCTCTTGTGACATACCAGCCTTGAGCGCGTGCGGCACATGCCCGTCGAATTCATACGGTGCACGATTGAGGATAGCTACCCGCAAGATGACCATTTCACGCAGGTCGGCAGGTAAGCTGCTGCGGTTGCGCACAGCGGTTAAAAGCTGCTCCCAGCCTTGCGCCAGCGGTGGACTGTTGAGCAGCACCTGGTAAAGCAGTGACACGCGGCCGCGCTCCGCCGTGATGCTGGCCTCGATGTCAGTCAACTCCAGGCGGGTCCCGGGCACTATTGGTGAAATTCTCATGGTCAGTAAAGCAGGGCGTTATTCGGGCTTGATTTTCTTGTCGCGTATGACCTTGCCCCATTTGGCCGTGTCATTTTTCAGGAGCACTGCCAATTCGGCTGGACTGGACGCCGCGGGTTCCGCGCCCGACGCCAGTAGTTTTGCCCGGACCGCCTCATTGCTCAAGGTCCGTCTGACCGCCTGGTTTAAACGATCCACTTCCGCCGTCGGTGTGGCCTTGCCTGCAAACAGGGCATACCAGTTGTCTGAGTCCACCCCCGCCATACCCATTTCCTGGAAGGTCTTTACCTCGGGCAGCAAGGGATGGCGTTTTGGCGATGCAATGCCGATGGGCTTGAGCTTGCCCGCCTTGATGAAGCCGACCAGACCTGGAATATCGCCAAAAAAGCCCTCGACGTGGCCAGCAATCACGTCGGTGATGGCGGGCGCGGCGCCTTTATATGGCACATGAACAAGATTGGCTTTGGTCGCGTCGGCGAGCAGTTCCATGGCCAGGTGCGGAACGCTGCCGGTGCCAGACGAGGCCATGGTGACGCCGTCTTTCTTCAGACGCGCGTTGGCGATGAATTCGGCTCCGGTGTTAGCCGGGTTGGCCGTGCCCACCACCAACAATTCAACATTGTTCACCACTAGCGAAATAGGCGCCAGGTCGCGTACTGGGTCATAGGGCAACTTTTCATAGAGCGGCGGATTGATCGCCACCGCGCCGACGCTGGTGAGCCACAGCGTGCTGCCGTCCGGAACCGCGCGGGCAACATACTCGGCTGCGATGGCGCCGTTGGCACCGGCCTTGTTCTCGATGATGACCTGCGTTCCCAGCTCTTTGCCGAGTTGCTCGCCAATGGTCCGGGCAACAAAGTCTACTGGCCCGCCGGGCGGAAAGGCTACCACCAGGCGGGTCACTTTTGGCTGCGCCTGCGCCAGGGATGAAGAGGAAAAGCTGGCCGCAAGGGTGAAAACTGCCGCGGCGATGGTCAGGACATGTCGTCGCGGTGGGCTAAGAAGGGTCATGAGTGGTCTCTTGGTGAGTGAATGTGGGTGGGAGGTCTGGATCGAATCGTCAATCGCAGCGTACCGACATGCCGCCATCGACCACGATTTCAGTGCCTGTCACAAAGCGGGCTTCGTCAGAGGCTAAAAACAGTGCCGCGTTGGCCGTGTCACGGCCATCACCCATGAAGGGCAGGGGGATACGCGACTGGCGTTGCTGAAGCAATGCACTGACATCGCCGCCGGTTCGCTGCTTGGCCAGACGAACGTCCACCATGGGGGTATAAAGTTGACCGGGCACTACTGTGTTGACGCGTATGCCGGATTTGGCGTACTGCACCGCCACCACACGGGAAAATTGAATCACGCCGGCTTTGGTCGATGCATAGGCCACCTGAGCCGAGCCCGTCCAGCGAATACCCGATGTAGAAGCGATATTGACGATGGCGCCC
>JANOLL010000331.1:0-2081 GCA_031419775.1 Polaromonas sp.
ATCAGGATCAGTCAACGCAGCCTCGTGTGCTTTGGCTAACGCCGCACTGGCTGAAGCGCGCGCGGCCTACGCATCTTTGGTGGCACAACCCGCCGGGCCCAACGCCGGTGCAGGCAATTTGGCCAATTTGACCCTGGCTCCTGGGGTCTACACCGCTGCGGCCGGATCGTTCAAGATGGAAGGCGGCAACCTGACACTCGACGCACAGGGCAATGCCAATGCGGTCTGGGTATTCCAGATGGCCACTACGCTCACCGTGGGTGGGCCCGGTGCGGCAGCGCCTCAAAGTGTCATCCTGGCCAATGGCGCACAGGCCAAAAATGTGTACTGGCAAGTCGGCAGCGCGGCCACCATCAACGCCGGTGGCGGCGGCAATATGGTGGGGACCATCATTTCGCAGGCCGGATCGACCTTTTCCACGGCAGGCAATGCGGCTTTGACCAGGCTCAACGGCAGGGCCCTGTCGCTCGGCGCGTCTGTGACCATGGTCAATACAGAAATCACGGTTCCCTGATCGACACAAAGCTCTTACACATTGATGGAGAAGAACATGACATTGAAAAAAATCTCGGGCGTTGTGAGTTTGGCGGCCACCGCTCTGATCGCCAGTCCTGGTGCCTGGGCGCAGGATTCTGCGCAGGACAGCGGCTGGTATGGCGGTGCCAACGTCGGGCAGTCTCGCGCCACCATCGACAACGCCAGAATCACCAGCGGCTTACTTGGCGCAGGCCTGGCCACCACGTCCATTTCTGATCGCGACCGTTCGACTGGCTTCAAGCTGTATGGCGGCTACCAGTTCAACCGCAATTTCGCCCTCGAAGGTGGGTACTTTGATCTGGGCAGGTTTGGCTTCACCGCGAACACCTCGCCAGCCGGCACACTTGATGGCAACATTCGGCTCAACGGATTGAATCTGGACGCCGTCGGCACGCTGCCCATCACCGACAGATTCTCTGCTTTGGGTCGGGTGGGTGTGAACTACGCCCACGCGAAAGACACGTTCCGCGGAACCGGCGCAGTCGGCGTCAGCAACCCCAACCCCAGCAAACGTGCTGCCAACTACAAACTGGGTCTGGGCCTTCAATACGCTTTTACCGACGCCCTGAGCATGCGTGCAGAAGTGGAGCGTTACCGTGTTAACGACGCCGTGGGCAACAAAGGGCATGTTGATCTGCTCTCGCTCGGCCTGGTCTATCGCTTTGGTGGCAAGACACCCGCCCCCGCGCCACGGGCTGCGGTGTACGAGCCTGTCGTCGCTGCGGCGCCCGAACCCGTGCGCGTGGCCCCGCCACCTCCCCCACCCCCGCCGCCACCGCCCCCACCTCCTCCTGTCATGAAGGTCAGCTTCTCCGCCGACTCGCTATTCGACTTTGACAAAGCGATCGTCAAGCCCGAAGGCAAGCTGGCACTCGATAAATTTGCCCGAGACCTCAAGGGAACGACCTACGATTCCGTCGCCGTCACCGGCCACACCGACCGTATAGGCGCCCGCGCCTACAACCTGAAACTGTCCAGCCGTCGTGCCGAAGCGGTGAGTGCTTACCTCACTTCGTCCGGCGGAATACCGGCTGGCAAGATTGCAGCCAAGGGTGTGAACGGCGCAGACCCAGTGACCAAACCCGGCGATTGCAAAGGCAACAAGCCCAGTGCCAAGTTGATTGCATGCCTGCAACCCGATCGTCGGGTCGATGTGGTGGTGACCGGCACCAAATAGTACCTTCGCGCCTCAGGAGACTGAGGCGCAGTCGGTTACGTCTGGGACCATGCAGCCGCCGATCGCGCGCGCCTCAGATTGAGCGGATCTGAACTTTTCGGAAACGTATGGTTCCGGCAGCGGACTGCAAAGCAATAGGGCCACTTGTGTATTTGCTGTCGCGAACTTCGACAGTCTGCTGGCCGTTTAACAGCACTACCAACCGGTCGCCTCGCGCGGTGATCTCGAAGGTATTCCAGCGGTTGGCCGCCTTGGGTGCGGGTTGCGCCACTTTTGCAAAGTCGACAATAGCGCCAGTGGCGTAACTCTGGTCGGGCCGTTTATCGTAGATGTTGACTTCGTAAGAATTGTCAGCCCCCACCTTGTT
>JANOLL010000332.1:0-2015 GCA_031419775.1 Polaromonas sp.
GGACGTAACAGCTTGCCCTGGCAGAACACCCGGGATCCTTACCGGGTATGGTTATCTGAAGTCATGTTGCAGCAAACCCAAGTGCAGACCGTGCTGGAGTACTACGCCCGATTTTTACTGCGCTATCCAACGGTCAGCGCACTGGCCTCGGCACAGCCCGACGACGTTCTAGCCTTGTGGAGTGGTCTTGGCTACTACAGCCGCGCCCGTAACCTTCACCGCTGCGCCCAGCAAGTGGTGAATGTTCACGGTGGAAAATTTCCCTCGACTGCCGCGCAGCTGCAGACGCTTGCGGGGATAGGGCCCTCTACCGCCGCAGCAATAGCCTCCATTTGTTTTTCCGAACGGGTGACTATTTTGGATGGCAATGTCAGACGTGTACTCACGCGGGTACTGGCATTTTCTGGCGATCTGGCCGAGCGCTTGCATGAGCGCCAGCTTTGGGACCTGGCCGCCAGTTTCTTGCCCGATCATGACCTGGCCGAGGGCATGCCGCGTTACACCCAGGGGTTGATGGATTTGGGAGCGACCGTCTGTACGCGGCGGCAACCGGCCTGTGCATCCTGCCCGGTTCAAAGAGCGTGTCAAGGCTTTGCCTCGGGGGAGCCCGAAAGATTCCCCATTAAAAGCAGGAAGCTTAAGCGCAGCGTGCAAAAGCTTGGGCTACTTTGGGCGCAAAGACCTGATGGCTCGGTGTGGCTGGAGCGCAGGCCAGATCAAGGAATTTGGGGTGGGCTGTATTGCTTGCCTGTGTTTGACGGCGTAGAGAGCATCCAAGATTGTCTTCCGGCGGGACTGAAACGGCGATCGGCGGTACTTGGCCCGGTCAAACATGTGTTGACACACAAGGACCTGCTGCTGCACCCCGTTATGGTTCAATTTTCCTTAACCGACCGCATGCCTGTGAGAACGGCAGAGGCAGCCACACCCGAAACTGGCGGCTGGTTTGCAGTCAATGAGTGGCCGGCCCTGGGTTTGCCCGCGCCGATTCGCAAGCTGCTCGCGGAAAATCCGGTATGACCACCGCCATCAGGCGACGGCGTCGAGTTCGCGGTGACGTTTGAGGGTTTTCCACGACGTGTTGAAAGCTTGCGCCAGTTCTTCAACCAGGTACACGGAGCGGTGCTGCCCGCCGGTGCAACCGATGGCAACCGTGACGTAACTGCGATGGTCCCTGATCAGCGCGTGCAGCCAGTAGCTGATGAACTGCTCGATGTGCTTGAACATGACGCCGACCTCTGCATGCCCGCGCAAATAGCCAGCTACCTCAGGATCTCGCCCCGTGAGGTCGCGCAGTCCAGCTTCGTAATGGGGATTGGGCAACATTCGCACATCGAACACAAAGTCTGCGTCAAGTGGCACGCCCCGCTTGAAGGCAAAAGATTCAAAGACCAGGGTCAGTTGATTGGCTGGTACAGCAATCAAGGTTTTCACGTAACTTTGAAGCTGGGATGAACGAATCATGCTCGTGTCCACCACATGGGCCTGTTCCCGCATCTCGCCGAGCAGCTCGCGTTCGAGTTCAATCGCATCGACCAGCGCCCGGTGTTGGTCAGACGTGCTGATGCGCGAGAGCGGGTGTAGACGGCGCGTTTCTGAGAAGCGTCGAACCAAAGTGTCGGTATTGGCGTCGAGAAACAGGGACTGAACAGTGATGCCCCGTTCGCGAAGCTGCTGGAGTTGTTTGGGAACCAGGGGAAGCGATGTTGCGCTGCGTACATCCATGGCAATAGCGACACGGCGGGCACCATGCTGCTCTTCGAGCGCCGCAAAGTCTGTCAAAAGCTCTGGAGGCAGGTTATCGACACAGTAATAACCAGCGTCTTCTAGTGCATGAAGTGCCACAGATTTGCCCGAGCCAGACATCCCCGTGATGATCACCATTTCCAAAGGCTTGATCATTGGCCCAACATCTCCTTGGCGTGTGCCAGTGTGGTGTTCGACAGCCGCTCTCCTCCCAGCATGCGTGCAATTTCAGCCACGCGTTGCTCGCCATGAACCGGCGCGACCGTGCT
>JANOLL010000333.1:0-2156 GCA_031419775.1 Polaromonas sp.
TGAGTAGGCTTTTGCGAAAGCCACCAGTTGCAGGGGTTCGGTCAACTCGCCTTCTGCCCTGACCCGGACCGGCTGGCGTTTTTCGATCGCGTTGACCACGCCCTGTGCCTCCGCGGCATCCACCGGACTGCGGTTCCAGACGGCGAAGGTGTAGTCGGTGTAGAGCGAGGCGCGCCGGCCGTGTCCGGCCTGGGCATAAATCAGCACACCATCAATGGTCATGGGGTCAATTTTCCATTTCCACCACAAGCCATCGGCTTTCGTCCGGCCGGTGCCATAGGCGGCATCGAGTCGCTTGAGCATAAAGCCCTCGACACCCCGGGCGCGTGATTCGGCGCGTAGCACCGCAAAGTCTGCCCAGCCTGGCTGGCGCTCGACCGGCGAGATCGGGAAAGTGGCTAAAGCGAGTACCTGTTCAAGCATTGCTCTGCGTTGCCGCTGCGGCTGACTTCGCAAATCTTCGCCAGCCACCTCCAGAAGGTCATAGGCCATAAAGGTGACCGGTAGCTCTGCCAACAATTTCTTGCTGAGGGTGTTCCGGCCAATACGCCGCTGCAGCAAACCGAAACTGGCAGGCGCGCTGTCGATCCAGACCAGAATCTCGCCATCGAGCACACAGCCGTCTGGCAGGTCCTGCGCCAACGCCACCAGTTCAGGAAAGCGCTCGGTCACCAGTTCTTCACCGCGCGACCAGATCCACACCTGGGAGCGCTGGCCGTCATGGCGCTTGACCAGTTGAGCTCGGATGCCGTCGTATTTCCATTCCACCTGCCAGTCTTGCACCGGGCCGAGCTTATGGTCCAGGTCGGTCAGCGCAACATCGAGCTGGTGCGCCAGAAAAAAGGGGTAAGGCTTCCCGATATCATAAATATCACCCTCAGCCCGCTCGTCTGGGTCGATCAGTGCTTCAAATTTAGGAGCGCTTGGCATCGCCTTGGAGTCGGTGTAGCCCATCATGCGCTGCGCGATGCGCTTGGCATCCAGACCCGAATGCGCGGCCAGCGCGCGTTGCACCAGCAGCTTGCTCACGCCAACCCGGAAGCCGCCACCGACCAGCTTGATCAGCAGAAATCGCCCTTGGGAATCCAGCTCACGCCAGAACGCCTGGATGTGCAGGGTGATGTCCTGCTCGGCCAGTCCGCGCAATGGCAGCAACCGCTCGGTCATCCAGGTGGCCAGTCCGACGTCCGACGGCGTGAAGTCCAGGGGCAGCACATAGGCAATCGTCTCTGCCAGATCGCCAACCGCCTGGTAACACTCTTCAAATAACCAGTCTTCAATGCCGGCCGCCTCACAGGCCAGCCGCCTGAGGGTGGCCGTCTTGATGACCTGGCGCGGCTTGCCACCCGATAAAAAATAGACCGCCCAGGCGGCATCTTGTGGGCTCGCCAGGGCGAAATACCGTTGCAGCGCCTCCACCTTGGCGCTGGTGGAGGTGGTGGAATCCAGCTCGGTGAACAGGCGCGAGAAAAGCTTCAATGCCTTGCCTCCGGAGCAGCGTCGCGCGGGCTTTCGAGGGCCAACTCCAGCGGCTCCGACCCCGCCACTTTCTCGGCCTCCTTTTCCTCCAGCGGATCATCGCCGTACTCGGTATGAAAGGCCTCGGCCTGCAGACCCTGCTCTGTCAGATACCGCACCATCACCGGTACGCTGCCGTGGGTGACGATCACGCGGTTGGCCCCGGTGGCGCCAATCGCCCCCATCAGGCCGGGCCAGTCTGCATGGTCACTGAGCACAAAACCCCGGTCATAGCTGCCGCGCCGCCGGGCGCCACGCAACTGCATCCAGCCGCTGGCAAAGGCATCACTGAAATCGCCAAAGCGCTTGATCCAGGGTCCCGCAGCCGCACCCGGCGGACACAGTACCAAAGCCCGCTTGAAGTCACTGGCATCGTTGACCTCGGTGACCAGCCGGGTCTCGGGCAAGGCAACACCCGCCGCACGATAAGCTGCGTTCAGCGTTTGTACCGCACTGTGCACCACGATCGGCCCCATGCTGGCATCGACGCCGCTCACAATACGCTGCGCCTTGCCAAAGCTGTAGCACAGCAGCACGCTGGCCCGGCCCGCCGCCACGTTACCGGCCCACCAGGCGTTGATCTCGGCAAACACCTCGGCATCCGGCCGCCAGCGGTAAATCGGCAGTCCGAAAGTGGA
>JANOLL010000334.1:0-4708 GCA_031419775.1 Polaromonas sp.
CCAGCGCGCGAAGTCAAGGTTGGCGACACCATCGCGCTGCGGCAAGGCCCGGTCACACGGACAGTGGTGGTCCGCCGAATCAGCAATCAGCGCGGCGCAGCGCCGATTGCACAACAGCTGTACGAGGAATCCGAGGATAGCCTGCGCCTGCGAGCCGAAGTCGCACAGCAGCGCAACTTGACAGCCGATCCGGCCAGCCAGTTGGACCATGGCCGCCCTACCAAGCGAGACCGGCGCACGTTGGATAAAGCCTGGAACAACCGCTGGACTGCATCATCCGATTGATCGTCCGTCTGCATCGAATGTCCTGCCAAGCAGGCGGCATGCCGCCCCGGGCGCTCACACCGCGGGCTACAACCAAGTTCACGTCGTAGCCAATCAGCTATTGCGACTCACGGGCAACGACAGACTTGGCGACTGGTCTACGCCGAAATGCTGAGTGACCTTACCGCCAAAGATGTGGGCAGGTCGGTCATCCGGGGTCGTCGTGCACAAAGGGGCCGCAACCTTTCATCGGATGCTTCATGTTGGACAGAGTAGCCAATGGCTGCATGCAAGGGTCCAGATCAATTTCAGAAGAAAAACTGTAAACTGAAATTTGCATGCGTTGGGGCTAGCGTGCACCTTTTACAAAAACTACAGGAGACTTTCATGCTTTTTCGATGGCTACTCGTTTGCCTCACCTTCATTGCCTGCTCGGCGCAGGCTAAAAACATCACCAACGACACATTGATCGATGCGGTCGATCCCGGGATCAAATTGTTCGTTCGCAGCAAGATGGCCGAAGGGCAGACCCGATTCACTGACGACAACATCGTGCTCTTTGTACACGGCGCCACCTACCCATCCACGCCGGACTTTGACCTGCAGTACAAGGATTACTCCTGGGCCGACTGGATGATCGACAAAGGCTACGTGGTTTATATGTTCGACAAGCGGAACTACGGCTTTTCCAGCCGCGAAAAAGCCATGGATGAGCCCGCAGCGAACAACCGGCCCGTTACGCGATCCTATCTGGCTGTCAGGGACATCGGCGCAGTGGTGGACCACATTAGAAAGACGCGCAAGGTCAACAAGGTGACGCTGATCGGCTGGTCATGGGGTGCCATGACCTCAGGCTACTACAGCTCTCTGAACAGTGAAAAAGTCGCCAAGCTGGTAATGTTTGCCCCGGCTTATTCCTTTGCACAGCACACCAATCTGGGCGGTGGCTCAGGCTTGCAGAACAAGAGAAAGCCATTTGAATTCAACTACGCCATGGGCGCCTACCGGTTCGGGTCCAAAGCAGCTAACGATGCGCGCTGGGACGGGGAAATTCCAGTCGCCGACAAAAATTCATTCAGGGAAGAAGGTGTACGCGACGCCTTTGCCCTTGAAGCGCTCAAGACTGACCCCACCAGCGAAACCCGTACCCCTCCAAGCCTGCGTGCGCCCAATGGTGTACTCGAAGATACCTTTATGCAGGCGACCGGACGAGGCATCTGGAACGCCTCCTCGATTTATGTTCCTACTCTTTTGATTGCAGGTGAATTCGATACCTGGTCGTACCCAGAAGACCGCGAGGGGCTGATGCGAGACTTGACCAATGCGCCGGTCAAAAAGAGTGTGGTCATCAAAAACGCCACCCACTTTGTATTGTTCGAAAAGCCCCGCTTTGAGTTTTTTGGCGAGATCGTCAATTTTCTGAAAGCCAAGCCATGAGGGCGCGCATCATCCCCATCTGCCTGCTGCTGGCGTCGCTGGCCCTGCCCGCTCTGTCGCACACCCCCAACGAGCCACCACACCAAAAATTTTCCCTTGGCGATCTGAAATTGGAAAGCGGAGAAGCCATCAAGGACTTCTCAGTTTCCTACGTCACGCACGGCACCCTCAACGCGAGTAAATCTAATGCCATATTGATGGTCACCTCGATTGGTGGCAACCACCATCGCATTGATTACCTGATTGGTCCCGGGCGCGCACTTGACCCTTCCAAGTATTTCATCATTTGCACCGACGCCATCGGCAACGGCTTGAGCACCTCGCCTTCGAACAGCGTGATGCAGCCGCGCATGCAGTTTCCGAAATTCAATATTCGCGACATGGCCAGTTCCCAGCAACGCCTGGTCGCGGAAAAATTCGGCATTAAAAAGCTGGTGACAGTCATTGGTGCGTCCATGGGCGGCATGCAGGCGCTGCAATGGGCGGTCAGTTATCCCGAACAGGTCGACAGCGTGGTGCCCATCATTCCACTGGGTCGTACGCCGGCGTGGACCACTGGGGTACTGGAAATGTTGAGGCAAAGTATCACCGCTGACCCGCGCTGGATGGGCGGAAACTACGCCGTCAGCGCGCCACCCGAACAGGGCATGCGCCTGTGGGCTGGCTGGCTGTCGGGCGTGATTGTGCGGACACCGGGTTATCAGGAATCTCAATATGCCCAGGCGCAAGAGGCCATACCCTATCTCAAAAGGGTGCAGGATTCGGGCTGGCGGCGTATGGACGCAAACGACTGGATTTATCAAAGCCTCGCTTACGACCAACACAACCTGGGCACCACGCCAGGCTTTAACGGCAACTACCATCGCGCGCTGGCTTCCATCAAGGCCAAAACACTGATCCTGGCGGGTACCGGCGATTTACTCAATCCGGAATACGAAGCCATGGAAGCCGCCCACTACATTCCCGACGTGCGCTATGTAGCGATCAATGCTCAGAGACCTATGGGCCACGTGTCAGGCGCCGGAATCAGCGCAGCAGAAAACGAAACTCAAAACCGTGAAGTCGGCGCTTTTCTGGAGCTCGTGACCGATAGAGGCCGAAAACTTCAGTAAAGCCAGATTGCCCCATCCCATAACGGTAGACATTGACATGACACATTGGTTGAACAAACTCCTCACCGGCCTTTCCCTTCTTGTTTCGCTGGCCGCAGCCCAGGCAGCCGACCCACCAGCGCCTCGGGAGGGCGCTTGGGTAGTCAAAAACTTCAAATTTCAAACGGGAGAAATCCTGCCGGAATTAAGGCTTCACTACACCACCGTGGGTGACCCCAAAGGCGAACCGGTTCTGATTCTTCACGGTACGGTTGGCTCTGGCGCAAATCTGCTTGGCCCAGCGTTTGCGGGGGAGCTTTTTGGGCCAGGGCAACCGCTGGATGCCAATCGGTATTTCATCATCTTGCCGGATGCAATCGGTACCGGAAAATCCAGCAAGCCGTCGGACGGACTTCGTGCCAAGTTTCCGCAATATAACTATGACGACATGGTCGAAGCCCAATACCGGCTGGTCACAGAACACCTCGGCGTCAAGCGCCTGCGCATGGTGGTGGGCAATTCAATGGGCGGTATGCAAACCTGGATATGGGCCCAGAAATATCCGGACGCGATGGACATTGCGGTGCCTATGGCATCACTCCCGACCGAGATGTCCGGTCGCAACTGGATGCTTCGGCGGATGCTCACTGAATCGATACGAAGAGATCCTGAATGGATGGGTGGCAACTATGTCAAACAGCCTCGCAGCCTTCAGATTGCCTCGGTTTTTTTCAGCGTTGCGACCTCCGGCGGGAACCAGGGACTTTTCAAGACCGCACCGACTCGGGAAAAGGCCGACGCGCTGATTACCCAGCGACTGACAAATGCCTTCAACGGTGATGCCAACGACCACCTCTATCAATGGGAATCCTCTAGGGACTACAACCCATCGCCGGGCCTGGAGCGTATTAAAGCCACGCTGCTGGCCATCAACGCAGCCGACGACGAAAGAAATCCACCTGAACTGGGCGTACTTGACAGCGAAATCAAACGCGTCAGAAACGGCCGGGTGTTGATGATTCCCGCCACCCGGGACACGACGGGACACTCCACCACAGGCTCAGCCCGGTTCTGGAAAAAAGAACTGGCAGAGCTGCTGCAGTCGGCGCCGCGCGTAAACAACTGAAAAAACAGGCGATGCCCTGGGCGGACCACCTGAATGAAAAAGCCTCCAGAACCTGAAGTTTTGGAGGCTTTTTAGGGTTCTGCCTCACGACACAAACCCGGTTTTTGGCGGAAACGGAGGGATTCGAACCCTCGATGAGGCTCTACACCCCATACTCCCTTAGCAGGGGAGCACCTTCGGCCACTCGGTCACGTTTCCTGCTTTCGAATTATGTCACGACTTCGTCTGGCCGTTACGGTGTTCTCAAGCCACTGACTGGTCAAGGTCAAATGCCTTGTGCAAGGCTCGCACGGCGAGTTCCATATATTTTTCGTCAATCACCACCGATGTCTTGATTTCACTTGTGGAAATCATTTGAATATTGATGCCCTCTTCGCTGAGCACGCGAAACATTTTGCTTGCAACACCCACGTGGCTACGCATACCGATTCCCACAATACTGACCTTACAGATCTTGGCATCGCCAGTGACTTCTTGCGCGCCCAGGCTCGGCACGACGCTGCCTTTGAGCAAGTCGATCGCCTTGGCAAAGTCGTTGCGGTGCACGGTAAAGCTGAAATCGGTTTTGCCATCCCGGCTGATGTTTTGGATGATCATGTCAACTTCAATGTTGGCATCGGCCACTGCGCCCAGGATCTGGTAAGCGATGCCTGGGGTGTCCGGCACGCCAAGTACCGAAATTTTGGCTTCGTCGCGGTTAAAGGCGATGCCCGATACGATGGCTTGTTCCATATTCTCGTCTTCCTCAAAACTGATCAAAGTGCCTGACTTGGCTTCTTCATCGATGTCG
>JANOLL010000335.1:0-2859 GCA_031419775.1 Polaromonas sp.
ATGCGGTCCAGAAACCAGCGGTCGTGGCTGATGACCATCACCGAACCGGCGAATTCGAGCAGCGCGTCTTCGAGCGCGCGCAGAGTTTCCACGTCGAGGTCGTTCGACGGTTCGTCAAGCATCAAAACGTTGCCGCCGGCAATCAATGTCTTGGCCAGGTGCAGCCGCCCGCGCTCACCGCCCGACAGCGTGCCGACGCGCTTTTGCTGGTCGCCGCCGTTAAAGTTAAAGCGGCCCGCATAGGCTCGGCTGGGCATCTGGAATTTACCGACATTCAAAATATCCAGTCCACCCGAGATGTCTTCCCACACCGTTTTTTCATTGGCCAGGTCATCTCGATTCTGGTCGACAAAAGCCATGCGCACGGTAGAGCCTTTGATGACTTCACCGCTGTCAGGCTGCTCCTTGCCGGCAATCAGTTTGAACAGCGTGGATTTGCCCGCGCCGTTCGGACCGATGATGCCGACGATGGCACCCGCTGGCACCGTGAAGCTCAGGTTATCGATCAGCACCCGGTCACCGAAAGACTTGGTGACGTTTTTAAATTCAATCACCTGGGCGCCCAGTCGCTCCGCCACCGGGATGAAAATCTCGTTGGTCTCGACGCGCTTTTGGTATTCAAAATCACTCAGTTCTTCAAAGCGAGCCAGGCGCGATTTGCTTTTGGCCTGACGTGCTTTCGGGTTTTGGCGTGACCATTCCAATTCTTTTTTCAAGGCTTTGGCTCGGGCTTCCTCGCCTTTCTGCTCAACCGCCAGCCGCTCACCTTTTTGCTCCAGCCAGGTGCTGTAGTTGCCCTTCCACGGAATGCCCTGGCCGCGATCAAGCTCCAGAATCCATTCGGCTGCGTTGTCCAGAAAGTAGCGGTCATGGGTAATGGCCACCACAGTGCCCGAATAGCGCTGCAAAAATTGTTCCAGCCAGTCCACCGATTCCGCGTCAAGGTGGTTGGTCGGCTCATCAAGTAGCAGCATGTCGGGTTTGGACAGCAACAGGCTGCACAAGGCGACGCGACGTTTTTCACCGCCCGACAAGATGCCAATCTGCGCATCCCAGGGCGGCAGACGCAGTGCATCGGCAGCGATCTCAAGCTGGTGCTCGGAATCGGTGCCAGACGTCGCGATGATGGCCTCCAGACGCGCCTGCTCTGCAGCCAAGGCATCGAAGTCGGCATCGGGTTCGCCATAGGCGGTGTAGACGGCTTCGAGTTGCGCCTTGGCAGCAAATACCGCACCCATGCCGGCCTCGACACTTTCGCGCACTGTGTGTCCCGGGTCGAGCTTGGGCTCCTGCGGCAGGTAGCCGATGTTGAGCCCCGGCATCGGGGTCGCTTCGCCTTCAATTTCTTTGTCCAGCCCAGCCATGATCTTGAGCAGGGTGGACTTGCCCGAGCCATTGACGCCCAGCATGCCGATCTTGGCGCCCGGGAAAAAACTAAGGGAAACGTCTTTCAGAATATGACGTTTGGGTGGCACGATTTTGCCAACCCGGTTCATGGTAAATACGTACTGGGCCATCAGGATCAATCTCAAAAAAAACAAAAACGAAGTGTGACCGGCAAGACCATCTAGGCGGGTGCAGCCGGCATGGGAATGGGCGACGGGTTTGCCTGTTCACCGGTGATTATCGTTCCGTGAGACAATCGTTTGGTTGTTGGCTCCAGTTACCTGCGACTTTGGGCACATCCCAAGCCTCGACACACCCTGGCTTCGAGATACATTCAGCCCGCCTTTTTGACCCCATCTGCCTATCACTGGCGGGTCGCTTTCTACCAGAGCACCCAGCAGGCCGATCGATAGCGTCACTGCGACGCAAAACCATGACATTTGATGAATTGAACCTGGCTCCCGCCATTTTGAAGGCCGTGCTTGAGCAGGGCTATGACACCCCCACCCCGATTCAAGCTCAGGCGATTCCTGCTGTGCTGGCAGGCGGCGACTTACTGGGCGGTGCCCAGACTGGAACCGGCAAAACCGCAGCCTTTGTGCTGCCCATGCTGCAACGTTTGAGCACTGAGCCGCGTCTGAGTAACCGGCGCGGCGTCAATGCCGTGCGCTGCCTGATCATGACGCCGACGCGTGAACTGGCGGCGCAGGTTGAAGAGAGCGTTCGCGTTTATGGCAAATACCTGGAGCTGACCTCTATGGTCATGTTCGGCGGAGTCGGCATGGGCGCACAAGTCGACAAGCTTCGACGTGGCGTGGACATTTTGGTGGCTACCCCAGGCCGGCTGCTGGACCACGCCGGTCAGGGCACACTCGATCTGAGCCAGGTACAGATCCTGGTGCTCGACGAGGCCGACCGCATGCTCGACATGGGTTTTATCCACGACATCAAAAAAGTACTCGCACTGGTGCCCAAGCAAAAGCAGTCCTTGCTTTTCAGCGCGACGTTCAGTGACGAAATTCGCGACCTGGCCAACGGCTTGCTGCGCGATCCGGCGCACATCCAGGTGACGCCGCGCAACACCACAGTGCAGCGCATCACGCAGACCATTCACCCGGTCAGCCGAAGCAAAAAGAAAGCATTGCTCACGCACATCATCAACGAGCACAACTGGAGCCAGGTGCTGGTCTTCACCCGCACCAAATTTGGCGCCAACAATGTGGCCGAGCATCTGACCAAACATGGCATCGAAGCCATGGCGCTGCACGGCAACAAGAGCCAGACTGCCCGCACTCAGGCGTTGCAAGGCTTCAAGGACGGCACGATTCGCGCCCTCGTGGCAACCGACATTGCCGCCCGTGGCATTGACATCGACGAGTTGCCGCACGTGGTGAACTATGAGATTCCCAACGTCAGCGAAGACTATGTGCACCGAATTGGCCGCACGGGTCGAGCCGGTAACAGTGGCGAAGC
>JANOLL010000336.1:0-2620 GCA_031419775.1 Polaromonas sp.
TGGCGTTCTGGACAGGACCCACAGGTATTCGCGCTTGGGCTCGCTCACGGCGACCAGTTGGTAGTCAGCGTCCAGGTCTATGACCCAGTAGTTGCCCCATACCCAGGGCAGAAACGACAGCCAGGCGGGGGCAAAGCGCACTTCGAGTTTGGGTGAAGTGTTGCCGCCAATCTGCCGGGCCTGACCGACGGCCTCGCTGGTCTGGCCATCTTGCTGGGTACAGCGGTTGAGTACGCGCAGCGTGCCATCGGCTTGGGAGCTGTAATGCGCGCGCGTGTTGCTGACGCATTTTTTTTGAAACTTGTTGGGGTATTTGGCGATTTCAACCCAGCTGCCCAGATAGCGCGGCAGGTCCACACTGGGGACGGTAGTCAAGCTGTCCTGGGCCCAGGCCTGCCCGGCTGAAAGGGCTGAAAAACCCAGTAGCAGCGCGCCAACTGATCTCTTCATGAGCCCGTCAGCCCGCCAGACCCGCATACACATGCTGAACGTCGTCATTGGCATCGATGGCCGCCAGAAAAGCCTCCACCTCGTTCAGGTCGGCAGGGCTCAAGCTGGCCGGGTCAATCGGGTTTTTGGCCTTGTAGCCCAGCTTGGCAGACAGCACGGTGAAGCCCTGCGCGGGCAGAGCGCGACTGACCAGATCGAGGTCGGCGTGGTCGGTCAAAAACAGGGTATGGCCGGCTTCTTCTCCCGGTTCAAAGTCTTGCGCGCCGGCTTCGATGGCGGCCACTTCTGCATCGGCGCCGGCGGCCGCAGGCTCTGCTTCGATCATGCCGACATGGTCGAAGTCCCAGGCCACCGTGCCAGACGAACCGAGTTGACCCTTGCGAAACAGCACCCGTATTTCCGAGGCTGTGCGATTATGGTTGTCGGTCAGGCATTCGACCATCAGCGGCACGCGGTGCGGCGCAAAGCCTTCGTAGACCACATGCTCAAAATGAATTGCCTCGCTGCCAATGCCGGCGCCTTTTTTAATCGCGCGGTCCAGCGTGTCTTTGGGCATGCTCACCTTGCGGGCCTGCTCCACCAGCAGCCGTAGCCGTGCGTTGGAGGCCGGGTCAGCGCCGCTGCGCGCTGCCACCATGATTTCCTTGGCCAGTTTGCCGAATGTTCGGCCTCTGGCATTGGCCGCCAGTTCCTTGCCTTTTGCTTTCCATTGCGCACCCATGTTGTCGTCTCCTGTTGGTTGTCCTGGCCCTAATCTCGCGATAGACGGCTCTTGACGTTACCATCAACTCTGTTATGCGGCCCGCTCTTGCAGGCCACTATTTAGCCCAAGCCATGTCCTGGCAGAAAGTCAAATCCGTGATCAAGTTTTACTACCATCCGTCCCCCAACCCCCTCAAGGTCGCACTGTTTCTTGAAGAGTCCGGCATGCCCTACGAAGTGATGCCGGTCGACACCCGCAAGGGCGAGCAGCACCTGCCGGCGTTTTTGGCCATCAACCCCAACGCCAAAACTCCGGCGATTGTCGATGGCGACACCACCGTGTTCGATAGCAATGCGATTTTGCTGTACCTCGCTGAAAAGTCGGGCCAGTTTTTACCTGCCAACACGCCTGCTGCACGGGGCCAGATGCTGTCATGGCTGATGTTTGTGGCCACCGGTGTCGGACCGTATTCTGGCCAGGCGGTGCATTTCAAGCATTTTGCGCCCGAGCCCAAGGCCTACGCGGTGAACCGCTACACCTTCGAGGCTGAGCGCCATTACGGCATTCTTGATGCCCATCTGGCCAAGCACCGCTACATGCTCGGTGACGCCTACACCCTGGTTGACATGGCGGTGTGGGGTTGGGTAAGAGCCGTGCCTTTTATTCTGGGTCCTGATGCCATGGCCAAGATGCCCAACCTGAAGCGGCATTTTGACGAGATCAACGCTCGCCCTGCAGCGCAACGTGCCGAAGCGCTCAAGAGCAAGTTCAGCTTCAAGGCAGAGATGGACGACGACGCGCGCAAGCAGCTGTTCCCGCAGAACGCGCGCTTGGCTTAGGTCAATTTTTCAGTGCTATCGCTTATGTAGCGTGCGGTGTCCGACGCATGCCGGCTGGGCACCGATTTGTCTGCAATCAACGGGTTTTGTCCGTCTGCCGCCGAAGTTGCTGTAGGACGGTGCGGTGAGCGTGCGAGGATTTCACGGCCTTGCAATAAACTCGGGCCATGCCCACACCACCGAGCCAAGCTGCCAACTCAGGCGGGCCGAAAAATCTGGCCGAAGAAGCTGCACGCTACGCTTTGCTGCGTCATCTGGCGCCTGCTATCCGGCATCATGTGGCGGGCGCTTTGCAGCCGGTCAGCATGATGGCCGCGCTGTTGCACAAGCGCCTCCAGGCAACCGTGCCCGCTGCCAGCCCGGTGCTAATGCAATCTGCTGGCGATATCAACACCCTGTCGCGTGACGCGTCGGCTTCCTGCTTGCAGCTGATGTCCTGGATACAGCCCAATGGCCGTCAGAGCGTCACGCTGCATGCGGCCCTTGAGGAAGCGATGAGCCTAGTCAAAACCGAGTTGGCCTTCCGGGGGTTTCAGCTCGTCGATGAAACAGCTGGAATCGACATTGAAGTGAACCACGGCATGTCGTGTACGCTTTTTCTGGCCAGTTTGATGGCGCTCACCAGTGC
>JANOLL010000337.1:0-2200 GCA_031419775.1 Polaromonas sp.
ACCTTGATGCGCGACTTGGCGGTGGCGAAGATGCCGTAGTTCTCAAATGAGCAGGCCATTTCGCACTGGAGGCAGCCCGTGCATTTTTCAGGATTGATGTGCAACGCTTTTTGCATGGTGAGGTCCTTTAACGGCGACTGATGGCTCGCCGTGAGATATGAAATCATTTGCCTAGGTTTGACCTCTGTATTCTTGGAGCGCATCCCCGGGTTGACCCTAGTGTTTACCCTTGCTTGGGGCGATAGGAGCCGTCAGCGCCCGCACAAATTCTCAGATTTAAACAGTGGCTAACAGGGATTACCTTGAGGGATTACCATGTTCCAACAGATCTTTCCGAGGTGTGGCTAGAGGCTCTGGGGTTAAAGTCACAGCCAAACTTTCTGTCCGCACCATTTTGGAAAGGCGCGCCACCGCCATGTTGCCGGTTCTTGCGATTTGCCTGGGCGCGTCCCTGGGCGCCCTGTTGCGCTGGGGGCTCGGCTTGTGGCTCAGTCCGGCGGGCCTGATTCCATGGGGTACCTTGGCGTCCAACCTGATTGGTGGCTACCTGATCGGCGTGTGCATTGCCGTGTTTCAGACCATGCCCCAACTCGACCCGGTCTGGCGCCTGCTCCTGATCACTGGCTTTCTCGGCGGACTCACCACCTTTTCATCGTTCTCGGCAGAAGTGGTGGCGTTTTTGATGGCCGAACGCTATGTCCTGGCCCTGGGCACCGCTGCCCTGCATGTGCTGGGCTCGCTGGTGTTGACGGTGATCGGCATCAAGAGTGCTATGTTTGTTATAGCTAGCAATTCCCGTTAGACGATGGCTGAAGACCATTTTCGTTATAAAAAGACGATGAATGCGCCTTGCCAGAGTGAACCGCTCAGGCAAACCGGGTGGCTCGCTTGCGACGCCAGAATTCGCCACAATGCGGCATGCTCGCCATGTCGCCCCGCACCTTGACCCAACTGGACCGGCTGCCCGAGATTCGCCGGGCGCGTCAGGCATTGCTCTATGGTGGCGGCAAGTCGGCCGACTCCGGCGTGCCCATTGACGACTGGATCGAGCGCTCGTGGTCACGCTGCCTGGCCCATGGCCATCAGCCGACGCGCACACCCGTATTTGACACCGTCACGGCGCCCCTGCTGCGGCGCACGCTGGAGGCCAATCACGCGCTGATTCAGGCGGCCCGTCCGGTGCTCGACAGGCTGGGCCGAGCCATCGCAGACACCCGTTACTTCGCCATCCTGACCAACCATCAGGGCGTGGTGATTGCCACCGGCGGGGCCATCGATAGCAGTGACCGCCGGGCTGATCTGATTACCCGCCTGGGCACCGACTTGTCGGAACAGTTTCTGGCGACCACCGCCATAGGCGCGGCATTGACCGAATTGCAACCGGTGTGGCTGCACCGCGGCGAGCATTTCTTTGAGGCCAATGCGGTCTACAGCTGTGCGGGTGCGCCGCTGTTTGGGCCCGATGGCCACTGTATCGGGATGCTGGATCTCACGGGTATTGAGGTTGCCGAGCGGCCCGAGCTCAAGCACCTGGTCGCCCAATCGGCACGCAGCATTGAAAACGCGCTCACCTTGAGCCACTTGCGGCACGCGCACGACCTGTTGCTTCGCCTGAACTGGCCCGGCCGCGCGTTGGGCGACGAAACCGACGGATTGGTCTGCCTGGACGCCGACGGCTTCGTGCTCGGTGCCAACCAGACCGCCCGGCAGATGGTTCCGTGGCTTGTCCCGCCGCGAGATACCACACCCAGCCAGTCATCGACCCGGATGCACTGCAGTGAGCTGTTTGCCTTGGCGTTAGAAAGTCTCATCGATGCCGCACGTCGCCCGACCAGCCAGCAATCTATGACGCTAGAAGTGCCGCTATGGACGGGTCTGCGCTTGCATGCCTTGCCGGTCCTGCAGAGCAACGCCCGTCGGCCTGTTGCGATGCCCGGGCACACAGTGCCTGGCGTGCCCCGGCCACCGCTACGCGAGCTGGAAACTGCCCTGATTCGTCAGGCCGTAACCGATGCACGCGGCAATGTGCTGCAGGCCGCAAAAGCTCTGGGTGTGAGCCGCGCCACGGTCTACCGGCGGCTGGGCACCAGCGTCAAAATCCGCTAAGTCATTGCCGCGGTGCGCTCGCGCGAACTGGCACGGTAATGTCCATTCGACTGGCAACGCCCTTCGCATCTTTAAAGTGCAGCGTCAGCGGGAG
>JANOLL010000338.1:0-4541 GCA_031419775.1 Polaromonas sp.
GAAGAGCGCGAGTTTTACCTGCGCATGGCCACCCAAGAGCGCTGGGGAAAGCGCGAGCTGGAAGCGCAATTCCGCAAAGGCGCGTTTGAGCGCGCCGTGCTCAGCCCGCCAAAACTCTCACCAGCGGTGAGAGAAATGCACGGTGAAACCGCAGCCAACATCTTCAAGGATGCGTATCTGGTCGACTTTTTGAATTTGCCAGACGACCACAGCGAGGCCGACTTGCACCAGGGTTTGCTACAAAAACTCCAAAAGTTTCTGACCGAGCTGGGGCGCGACTTTTGCTATATCGGCACTGAATACCCATTGCAGGTCGGAAACCAGGACTTCGCGCTAGATTTGCTCTTCTTCCACCGGGGGCTGAACTGTCTGGTCGCCATTGAGTTGAAGGTGGATCGCTTTGCGCCAGAGCACCTGGGCAAGCTCAATTTCTACCTCGAAGCCCTGGACCGCGACCACCGCAAACCCCATGAAAATCCGGCCATCGGCGTGCTGCTGTGCGCCTCCAAAGACAGCGAAGTGGTCGAATACGCGCTCAGCCGCTCGCTCTCCCCCGCGCTGGTGGCCCAGTATCAGACCCAACTGCCCGACAAGAAGCTGTTGGCCGCCAAACTGCACGAGTTTTACGCCCTGAACGCCCCGCAGCCGGAAGATGACGCAGAGGACATCGCCCAGCCTGCCCGGCAGACCAAGCAGGCAAACCAGCCATGAAGCCTGATTTAAGAATAAAAATAGCCTCTAGCCAGCGTAAATACTGCCTGAGTAGCTATAAAAATAATAGTAAACAGCAGGAGATAAGCGCATGATTGCTGACCTGAAGCCGTATGCGGCATACAAGGATTCGGGGGTGCCGTGGCTGGGGCAGGTGCCGGAGCATTGGGATGTACGACCCGCATTTGGTGCATTTGTGCCCAACCGCGAGCGGAACCTCGGCATGAAGGAAAAGACTGTGCTCTCCCTCAGCTACGGTCGCATCATTATCAAACCGCCGGAGAAGCTGCACGGGCTCGTTCCAGAGTCTTTTGAGACGTATCAAATCGTCAATCCCGGTGACATTGTTATCCGCACAACCGATCTTCAGAACGATCACACGAGCCTGCGCATCGGGATGGTTCGAGACCGTGGAATCATTACGTCGGCATATCTGGCTTTGCGCCTGCAGGCTGGAGTCAGTTCCGATTTTGGTTTCCAATTTCTCAACGTATGGGATACCAGCAAGGCGATCTACGGCTATGGTTCAGGGCTGCGCCAGAGTCTGGGATTTTCGGACTTCAAGCGGATGCCCGTCGCGGTTCCCCCACCAGACGAGCAAGCCGCCATCGTGCGATTTCTGGACTGGGCCAACGGGCGGCTGGAGCGGACGATTCGGGCCAAGCGCAGGGTGATTGCCCTGCTGACGGAGCAAAAGCAGGCGATCATCCACCGCGCCGTCACCCGTGGCCTCGACCCAGCCGTGCCCCTGAAACCGTCTGGTATTGCGTGGCTTGGGGATATTCCGGTGCATTGGGATGTACTGCGCTCCAAATACATATTCAAGGAAGTTGACAGCCGTTCTGTGAGTGGCAATGAACTCCACCTGTCAATGAGTCAAAAACTTGGACTCATTCCAAGCTCTCAGTTGGCGGTGAAACGACTTGTTTCAGAGTCACATGTCGGGGCAAAATTGTGCGAGAAAGGCGATCTGGTTTTGAATCGTCTTAAAGCGCACCTTGGTGTCTTTGCGCTGGCAAAGCAGTCAGGACTTATCAGCCCAGATTACACGGTTCTTCGGCCCATACGGGTTATGGCAAAGACATATTTTGAAGCCGTCTATCGAACTCCTGCTTGCCGAGTGGAACTCCGTCAGCGCGCAAAAGGAATTGTTCAAGGATTCTGGCGACTCTACACCGATGATTTCTACGACATCAGAATGCCTGTACCCCCGGTAGCAGAACAGCACGTGATCATGTCGCAACTTACGACTGATCTCACGGATGTAAACATTGCGATATCACGCATGGAACACGAAATCGAACTCCTGCGCGAATACCGCACCCGCCTGGTCGCTGATGTGGTGACCGGCAAACTTGATGTGCGGGCGGCGGCGGCGCGGCTGCCTGATGAATCTGAGCCCGACAGCGCCGGCGAGGCAGGCGACATGAACGACCTGGATGGCCTGAGCGACGAGTCCGAATTCACCGAAGAGGAATTTGCTGCATGAATACCGATACCACCGAAAAGGGTTTAGAGACGCTGATCGTGCGCCACATGACGGGTACGGACGGCCTGGTCGTCGCATCCGGCATCGCCGCCGAACCGCAAGCCCCCTATGGCGGTACGGGCTACCTGGCAGGCAGTGCCAAGGATTTTGACCGTGCCCATGCGCTGGATGTGGTCCAGCTTTTTGCCTTCTTGAAGACTACCCAGCCAGAGGCATTCAAGAAGCTGGCCATGGTGGAAGCCTACGACCCCAAAGACATCAACCGCCTCAAGTTCCTGACGCGCCTCTCGTCCGAAATCGGCAAGCGCGGCGTGATTGACGTGCTGCGCAAGGGCATTGAGCACCATCCGGCGGGGCATTTCGACTTGTTTTATGGCACGCCGTCTGCGGGCAATGCCAAGTCACAAGCCCTGCATGCGCAAAACCGTTTTGTCGTGACGCGCCAGTTTGCCTACAGTCTGGACGAGGCGCGCCGCGCGCTGGATCTGGGCCTGTTCATAAACGGCCTGCCGATGGCCACCTTTGAGCTGAAAAACAGCCTGACCAAGCAAACCGTGGAAGACGCGGTGGAGCAATACCGGCGCGACCGCGACCCGCGTGAAAAGCTGTTTGAATTTGGCCGCTGCGTGGTGCATTTGGCGGTGGATGACAGCGAGGTGCGCATGTGTACCGAGCTCAAAGGCAAGGCGTCTTGGTTTTTGCCCCTCAACAAGGGCTACCACGACGGCGCTGGCAACCCGCCCAATGCGAATGGACTCAAGACGGATTACCTGTGGAAAGAGCTGCTGACCCCGGCGGGGTTGACCGACATTCTGGAAAACTACGCCCAGATTGTCGAGGTTAGAAACCCCAAAACCGGCAAGAAAAAGCGCTCGCAGGTGTTTCCGCGCTACCACCAGTTGGGTGTGGTACACCAGGCGCTGCGCCATGTGCGCGAGCACGGCGTGGGGACGCGCTACCTGATCCAGCACTCGGCGGGCAGCGGCAAGTCGAATTCGATTGCCTGGTTGGCGCACCAGCTAATTGGCGTCAAGTATGACGGCAAAGAGGTGTTCGACTCGGTGATTGTGGTCACCGACCGCACCATTCTGGACGACCAGATCCAGAAGACGATCAAGCAGTTCATGCAGGTGGGCGCCACCGTGGGCCACGCTGCGCTTTCGGGGGACTTGCGCAAGTTTATCCAGGATGGCAAGAAAATCATCGTCTCAACCGTGCAGAAGTTTCCGTTCATCCTGGATGAAGTTGGGCTGGAGGCCGGCAAGACCTTTGCCATCATCATTGACGAGGCGCATTCGAGCCAGGGCGGTAAAACATCGGCGGCCATGAGTCGGGCGCTGGGGGATAGGACAGAGGAAAACGGAAACGATAACAAAAACAGCGCCGAGGCCGGCAATGATGAAGAGATCGACCCCGAAGACACGGTGAATGATGCGCTGGAGGCACGGATGGCGGCGCGCAAGATGATGACGAACGCCAGCTACTTTGCCTTCACAGCCACACCCAAAAACAAAACGCTGGAGATGTTTGGCATTCCGCTGCCGCCGGACGCGGAAGGCAAGGTGAAACATCGGCCCTTTCACAGCTACACCATGAAGCAGGCGGTGGAGGAGCGCTTCATCCTGGACGTGCTCAAAGCTTACACGCCGGTGGACAGCTACTACAAACTGGTCAAAAAGACCGATGCAGACCCGGAGTTTGACACCAAGCGGGCCAAGAAGAAATTGCGCCGGTATGTGGAAAGCCATGACCATGCGATTGAGCTCAAGGCCGAGATCATGGTGGATCACTTCCATGAGCAGGTGCTGGCCGCCGGCAAGATCGGCGGGCAGGCACGGGCGATGGTGGTGTGCAGTGGCATTGCGCGGGCGGTGCAGTATTTTCACGTTTTCAAGGATTATCTGGTGGTGCGCAAGAGCCCGTACCAAGCCATCGTGGCGTTCTCGGGCGAACATGAGTACGGCGGGGCCAAGGTCACCGAGGCATCACTCAACGGATTTTCAAGCAACGACATTGCCGACAAAGTCCAGACCGATCCGTATCGCTTTTTGATCTGCGCGGACAAGTTCCAGACCGGCTACGACGAGCCCCTGTTGCACACGATGTATGTGGACAAGACGCTGTCGGGCATCAAGGCGGTGCAGACCTTGTCGCGCCTTAACCGCTCGCACCCGCGCAAGCGCGAGTGCTATGTGCTCGACTTCCAGAACAACAGCGAAGGGATCACGCTGGCATTCCAGGACTACTACCGCACCACCATCCTCAGCGAAGAAACCGACCCCAACAAGCTGCACGATCTGAAGGCGGCGCTGGATCGCGCCCAGGTCTACTCACCCGAACA
>JANOLL010000339.1:0-1887 GCA_031419775.1 Polaromonas sp.
CCATCGACGCTGACAATCACGTTGTCTTTGACGTTGTAAGTGACCAGGCAGCCTACGCCGCAGAACGGACACACGGAGTCGACCTTTTTGTCGACAATTTGTGAGCCGATTTGCGTCTTGGGCATCAGGGCGCCGGTCGGGCAAGCCTGAACACACTCGCCGCAGGCCACACAGGTGCTGTCGCCCATCGGGTCATTCAAATCAAACACGATCTCGCTGTGCGAGCCGCGCATGGCGTAACCAATCACGTCATTGACCTGCTCTTCCCGGCAGGCTCGCACGCAGCGGTTGCACTGGATGCAGGCATCGAGATTGACCGCCATGGCCGGATGCGACACATCATGCGCCGGCTGCTCCCGTCGCAGCGCCTTCAACTCGGGGCGCACCTCGACGTCCATGCGATCGGCCCACTCGCTGAGTTCGCCGTGCTGAAGCGACTCGTCTTTCTCGCTCCATTTGTATCCCGTGTCGGGCATGTCGGACAGCAGCATTTCCAGCACCAGCTTTTGGCTTTTGATGGCGCGCTCGCTCTGGGCCTGAACTTCCATTCCAGCACTTGCACTGCGGCAGCAGCTTGGTGCGAGCACCCGTTCGCCCTTGATTTCAACCACACAGGCGCGGCAGTTTCCATCAGCGCGGTAACCGTCCTTGTAGCAGAGCCGCGGAATATCAATACCGTGGCGCTCCGCCACCTTGAGAATGGTTTCGCCCTCAAAGGCCTGAACGGTCTTGCCGTCCAGCAGGAATTCAATGGTCTGAGGCGTGACCTCGACCAGTCGGGCAGGTGCGTTCATTTTGCAGCTCCATGGGAAGGGTGCTCGGCGACGGCAGCGTCAATCGGGCGCGGCAAGGCACCCATCCAGGGCGCTTCGGCAACCTCATGTGGAAAATATTTTTGGATACAGCGGATCGGATTGGGTGCAGCCTGACCTAGGCCGCAAATGGATGCATCGCCCATCACCACGGCCAGGTCTTCGAGGGTGTCTGAATCCCAGCGCTGAACTTCCATCAACGATGCGGCCTTGGTCGTCCCGACGCGACATGGCGTGCACTGGCCACAGCTCTCATGGGCAAAAAACCGCATCACATTGAGCGCGGCATCACGCGCCTTGTCCTGGTGCCCAAGCACCATCACCGCTGCCGAGCCGATAAAACACCCGTGCGGCTGCAGCGTGTCGAAATCGAGCGGAATATTGGCCATGCTGGCCGGCAAGATCCCGCCAGACGCACCGCCAGGCAGGTAGGCGTAAAGCTGATGCCCTTCGGCCATGCCGCCGCAGTACTCATCGATCAATTCTTGCAGCGTAATGCCGGCAGGCGCCAACTTGACGCCGGGCTGTTTCACCCGCCCGCTGACGCTGAAACTGCGCAGGCCCTTGCGGCCGTTGCGCCCAAAACCAGAAAACCACGACGGCCCCTTTTCAACAATATCGCGCACCCAATAGAGGGTTTCAAAATTGTGCTCAAGTGTGGGCCGACCAAACAGGCCCACCTCAGCGATATACGGTGGCCGCATGCGCGGCTCGCCACGCTTGCCCTCAATGCTCTCGATCATTGCGGACTCTTCGCCGCAGATGTAGGCCCCCGCGCCGCGACGCAGTTCAATCAGTGGTAGCTGGCATGGCGGGTCAGCCTGCAGTTTGGCCAGCTCTTCCTCCAGCATGGCGCGGCAGTCGTGGTACTCATCCCGCAGATAGATGTAGCAGGCCTGCGTGCCGACGACCTGCGCTGCAATCAGCATGCCCTCAAGAAACCGGTGCGGATCGCGCTCCAGATAAGTGCGATCCTTGAAGGTGCCGGGCTCGCCTTCATCGATGTTGATGGCCATCACACGCGGCGCGGCCTGGCTTCGAACAATGCGCCACTTGCGACCCGCTGGAAAACCCG
>JANOLL010000340.1:0-6421 GCA_031419775.1 Polaromonas sp.
GCCGGCCTGGAAGATGGCGGTGGACCTGCTCGGTGAGAAGCAGCGGGACTACCTGCTCCTGACGCTGGCTGTGTCGAGCGAGCTTGAAATGAAAGCAGTGGCTCAGCACATTGATACTCGAAAATTGTGGTCCCAGCTCCCATGACTGATTGGTGGCGCCACTGGCCAAGGGCCGACCCATTTGCGCGCCCTAGGCTAAGCGAAGGTGGAATGATTCACCTGCACTCTTGCTGAAAAAGGTTACGGTTGATAGTCTTTGCTCCAAGCCTGTAGCACGATATTTGAATGGCTCAGCTTCCCGGAAGCCGATATTACCGGTGGGCTTGTGAGGCGTTAACTTCGCGGCCACATACAGGCTCATGTATCAGATTCACCGTTCTTAAAAGGAGTCTCAAATGGAATGCCCGAACCTCAGCGTGCACAGTTTGCCCTCATATCTTGCTGGCGCAGTTCCCGGCGGTCAGCGCTCTCGGAGGCGATTCTTTTTATGCCTAATGAGTATGGTGGCGTTACCTTTGGACGGATTGACGCAGACAGCTTCGAACAAACCGATTCGAATCATCGTTACGGTGGCTCCAGGTGGTTCCGACGACTTCCAAGGTAGGTTGGTCGCCCAGGGTTTGACGGAAGTACTTGGACAACCTTGTATCGTAGAGAACCGAGCAGGGGCTGGCGGAATGATAGGCCGCGAATATGTTGCACGGGCCGCCCCCGACGGTTTCACGTTATTGCTAGCAGCCAGCAGCTTAGCTACCGTTCCAGCTTTGCGGCCTTCCATAAAACTTGACGTCGTTCGCGACTTCACACCTATATCAATGATTTCGAGCGGCCCTCTTGTGCTGATGGTCCATCCCGCAGTACCGGCGAAATCGGTAAGAGAGCTCATAGATTTAGCAAAAGCAAATCCTGGTAAATTAAGTTTTGGTTCATCAGGAACAGGACAAATGCCCCACTTGTCGGGGGAGCTATTCAGAAAATTGACGGGAGTCGATTTTGTACACATTCCCTACCAGGGAATCACTCCTGCGTATGCCGACTTGATGTCAGGTCGAATCGACTTTGCCTTCGGTGTCGTAGCATCCGCACTTCCATTGGTTAGAGCTGGTCATGTGCGTGCATTGGGGGTAGCCAATACTAAGCGGTCCACCGTTTTGCCCGAAGTTCCAACGATGGCTGAGGCGGGTCTGCAAGGTTTCGATTCCCCCACTTGGCTCGCACTATTCGGCCCAGCGGGCATGCGTACTGATCTGGTAGCGAGAATCAACGAAGCTGTCAAAAAAACGTTGGCTGTGCCTGAGACACGCATGCGCATGTTGAATGCCGGCCTTGAGCCCGATACGGGAACACCTGAGAAATTGGCCGAGTATTTGAAAATGGATGTGGAACGTCTGGGCAAGATCATCCGGGATGCAGGAATTAAGATCGATTAGTAAAAATTCGAACTTGCAGCTGAGCACGGCAATAAATCAAACGACGTTAGTTACGAGATTAATGGAGCCCGAGGTGTCGCCCCCGCCTATGCCGTTTAATTAGCCTGGAGTACCGATATCCCATTAATAATTGCTAACGGTGCTGTAGTTGTTGTATTCCACCAGCCCCTCGACAGAAGCTGAACCACTAATGCCGCCCCTGGCGCAGCTGTCGACGACGGTGCTGGCGTCGGAACTGCCCCCACAAGCCCGCCTACATAGTGCCTGATGTCCAAGCACGGCAACTAAAGTCAAGGTGCCGTGCTGGTCTTTGGTGCAGAGCCTATCCACTAAGCGCTCGCCAGACCTCAATATTCTGGTGAAATCCCCGACCACCGCCTAGTCAAACCAGTAGCTGGCCGTGACGGTCTGGCCGACGCGAAGCAGATGCTCGTCTCCATGGATCACGATGAGATTCATGCCGAACGTCGTGGCGCCGCCTAGACGGTCATTTTTCCGGTACCCCTGCAGCAGATCATTGACCTCGGGGCTCACACTGGCCGTGACCGGATCAACATTGGCAATCGGGCAGCGCGGGCAGGGCTTGACGGCCTTCAATTGCACGGTACCCTGCTCCGTCGCAATAAACAGATCTTGCAGGCGATCTTCATCATGGGCTGCCAGCACCTCGCCTGGCGCCAGGTCTGAACGGTCGTCCATCACGATATTGGGGCGAAACCGCAACATGTTGACTAGCGGCGAGCCGGCCGCCTCCAGCTTGTAATTCAAACCCGCCAAAGACGCCTGGCTGATCAGCAGCAGCGGAAAGCCGTCACTGAACTGGTTGGTCGCGTGGATGCCCGCAGTCCACTGCAAATCGGAAAGCCGTGTGTGATCGGGATCAAATCGCACCAGGCGCGCCGGTTGGCCCAAAAAATCTGTGAACCATTGGGCGGCAATCGGGCCCATGTCGTAAGCGGCTACCTCATCTTCCCAAACCCGAACGCGCACCGGCGCCTCCACCTCGTCCAGCTTGACGTGCAAGGCCAGCATGCCCGGAGCGCGTAACACCATGTCGTAGGTCTTGAGCTGCGGCTGAATCAACGCCATGCGCGACAGCTCCCGCTGAGTCAAGAATTCCCCGCGCTCGTCCACCACCATCCAGGCACGGTCGAACTCCAGCCCTGTCTCTGTCAGGATCGCCTCCTGGACCGCCACGCCGGCGCAGGACTTCACCGGGTAGACGAAAAGCTGGGAGATCACTGCCGTGACATCAGCTCGCGGCTCCAGCGGCCTGGGTTCAATCGGAGTAAGAGTTGGCGTACTGGGGGAGTGGCTCACAGTGGGGATGTCCTTGTCGGGGGCGTAGGGCTAAAGTCAAACTGGCACCCCAATTTTGCCCTGCCAATTAAGATAGCTCATGTCCCAGTCATTTGATGTCTGTATTCGCGGCGATGGCGTGGTGGGTCGCAGCCTAGCGCTGTCGCTGGCACAGCAGCGCCTGCGGGTTGCATTGGTTGTCGCACCGGCCCGGCCTTCCCCGAACGAACTCCCACTTGCCAGCGCACACCCTGCAGGTGATGTTCGGGCCTACGCCCTCAATATGGCGTCAAAACGCCTGCTGGAGAGCCTGAGGGCGTGGCCAGATCCCTCCAGTGCGACGCCGGTGCTTGATATGCAGGTGTGGGATGCCGACGACGCGCACGGCACCCGGCTTGATTTCTCGGCGTCAAGTGCCGAGCAAGCCGCCCTAGCCTGGATTGTCGACGTGCCGGTCCTCGAGCAGCAGCTTGGGGAGGCGGTGCGCTATCAGGCTCTGATTCAATCGGTAGGTGAGCCAGTCAAAGCCCCACTGCGAGTCATCTGTGAAGGCCAGACCAGCAGCAGCCGGCAGGCGCTGGCCACCGACTGGCGCGTCAAGTCCTATTTACAAAAGGCCATCGCTGCTCGTCTGGAGTCCAGCCAGCCGCACCATGGTGTCGCCAGACAGTGGTTCAGTGGTGGCGACGTGCTGGCCTTGTTGCCCCTCGGCGGGGCCGAAGGGAACTCTGTGGCGCTGGTGTGGTCTGTCTCTTTGGATCGGGCAGCCGTGCTCGAAGCCCTGGACGATGATGCCTTTTGCGCCACCCTTCAGTCCTGCTGCTTGAGCCTTGGCGGAGACCTAAAACTGGTCAGCCGGCGTACCAGCTGGCCGTTGGCGCTGTCTCAAGCAGACCGCTGGGTCGGGCCGGGTTGGGCACTGGCAGGGGATGCGGCGCACACCGTGCATCCGCTGGCGGGGCAGGGATTGAACCTGGGCCTGGCAGATGTGAGCGCGCTGAGCGAAGTGATTGCCAAGCGCGAATACTGGCGGTCGCTGGGCGATGAAAAGTTGCTGCGCCGCTACGAGCGGATGCGCCGAACCGACGTGGCGGCAATGGGCCTGGTCACCGACGGGCTGCACGGCCTGTTTTCGCAGACCGACGCGCGCTGGCAAGCCCTGCGCCATTGGGGCATGCGGGGGTTTGCACAGAGCGGGTGGTTGAAGTCGTGGGTGACCCGGCGCGCCAGTGGTTTATAAATTTTTTTGAGAAAGCAGGAAATGAGCATGAAATTCACCCAATCACTGTCGCGCCTCGGCCTGGTGGCCCTGAGCCTGGCCTTGCTGGGCTCCGGTATGGCCTTCGCACAGGAAGCTGCCATTCGCAAAAATCTTGCGGAACGGCTTCCCGCATTTGCCAAAATCGATGAAGTCAGCAAGACGCCCATGTCCGGTTTGTACGAGGTCCGCGTCAATGAGACCGAGATTTTTTACACCGACGCCGAGGGCAACTTTTTACTCCAGGGCAACCTCATCGACACCAGGGCCAAGCGCAACCTGACCGAGGAGCGGGTCGATAAATTGAGCGCCATCGACTTTGGAACGCTGCCTTTGAAAGACGCTTTCACGGTGGTTCGTGGCAATGGCAAGCGCAAGATGGTGGTGTTTGAAGACCCCAATTGCGGCTACTGCAAACGTTTTGAGCGGGACTTGCAGAAGGTCTCGGACGTCACGGTCTACATGTTTTTGTACCCCATCCTGGGGCCAGATTCAACCGACAAATCCAAAAGCATTTGGTGCGCCAAAGACCGGAGCAAGGCCTGGCAAGACTTCATGGTGCGAGACCAGCCGGTCGCCAAAGCCACTTGCGACACCACTGCGCTGGACCGCAATATCGACTTTGGCCGCAAGCACAAGATCACGGGTACGCCTACCATGTTTTTCGCTGATGGGTCACGGGTTCCGGGGGCTATCAGCGCCCAACAAGTAGAGAAGTTTCTGACTGACGCCAAGTGAGTCGACAGGTACCCGGTTCCATCTGCCCTATCACCCTTTCGGCCTAGCGATGGCGTCGTTTAACGCGCCAGACGCCCTGGGTGTACCGGCGCGACTGCAGGTCTTTGCACCATCGCATGCAGCGGCTCTGCTGCGACTGCAGGCGGTCACGCCAGCAGCGTATGCGCGCAGCCGCAACGCGCTCGACGGCGCCGTGACCGGCTTGTCACCTTATCTGACTCATGGTTTGCTGGGCCTCGCTGAGGCAGCGCGTCACGTCCATGCACGCCACCCGCTCACCTTTGACGACAAGCTGGTGTTTGAATTTGCCTGGCGCGAATTTTTTCACCATGTTTGGAGCCGGGCCGCCAGACAGGGCGATGCCATCTTGCAAGACATGCATGGCCAGCTGCCCTGGCACGGCAGCTATGCCGATACTGTACCGGCCGACATTCGGGAGGGGCGAACCGGCGTGCCGGCAATCGACTGCGCGGTACGGGTGCTGTATGCCACCGGCTACTTGCACAACCATGCGCGCATGTGGCTGGCCAGCTATGTGGTGCATCTGCGCAAGGTGCATTGGCGTGCCGGCGCGGACTGGCTGTATGCGCACTTGCTCGATGGCGATCTGCCTAGCAACCACTTGAGCTGGCAGTGGGTGGCCGCTACCTTTTCAGGCAAGCCCTATCTCTTCAATGCCGACAACGTCTTGAAGTACGCGCCTGCTGACGCACGCGATGAGTGGGCGTCAGCGGGTACTGTGATCGACAACACCTACGAGGCACTGGATCAGCTGGCGCGCCAAAAAGGCGACGTCGGGCCGGAGCGTGGGGTGCATGCGGGCGTGGCGGAACCGTTGCCGATTCACCTGCCACCCAACCCGCTTTTAGAGTCATTCATGCCGGGAGTCCAGTTAATACGTGGGCCATTAGCTATTGAATCAATAGCAAATAAGTCGGTTCAACTGATCCATCCGTGGAGCCTGTCCGCATTAGAGCGTGACGATGACTCGCATACGCTGCGGCTGGGCGTTATTCATTTGCCGGCTCACGCCAGCTGGCCATGGTCAGAACGCCGCTGGCAATTCGTGCTGCAGGCAATGGCCGGGGTCGTGAAAACCATCTGGATCGGCGACATTACCTCGCTTGATGCGTCACAAGCGACCCGCGTCACAGCGCAGGCAACGCGTTTTCCGGGCTACCGCGAAGCGCTGGCGTCGGTCTCCTCCTTGACCCCAGAACCCCGCTTGCTGCCCAACCCCGCCATGGCCTGCCGATCGTTTAGCAAGTTTTACGAGCGGGTACGGCGCGAGGTGAAGCATTTCCCGGAATTGCTGTAAAACACCAAGCCATGCAAACAAACGCTCAACCCATCGCTTCGCCCATGTCTTCGCCAGTTGACAAAACCATAGTCCAGCTGGGCTATGCCGGACTGCTGCCCTTTATTGGTTTGGCCGGGCTGATGTGGCTGGTCCGTGCCGACCGGTTGCCCTTGGTGGCCACTGCCTTGGGCGCGTATGCCGCCGTGATCGTGTCTTTTTTGGGTGGCATCCACTGGGGCCTGGGCTTTTTGCGGGCCGAAGGCAGCCACGCGCCCGCGCCTTCGGTCTCGCGGCGATTTCATTTCGTCTGGGGTATCGTGCCCTCGCTGCTCGCGTGGCTGGCACTGATGCTGCCCGCCTTGGTGGCGCTGCCATCACTGAGTCTGGCGCTGCTGG
>JANOLL010000341.1:0-1766 GCA_031419775.1 Polaromonas sp.
GCTTCAACCGATGCCGAGAAGGCCACGATTGAAATCGTCGCGTTGATGTTTCAGAGCATTCTTGCCGAAGAACGCATTCCCACTGGATTGCGTGTCTGGTTTGCTCGCCTCCAGATGCCAGTCCTGCGCGTCGCCATTTCAGAGCCCGAGTTCTTCGGATCGCTGCAGCACCCTGCTCGGCGGCTGATCGACCGAATGGGCTCTTGCGTACTGGGCTTTGAAGTCACTGTGACCGGCGGCGCAATGGAAGTTGAAATCAAACGCGTCGTTCAGGTAATTGAGCAATACCCGGAAACCGGCCGGCGGGTGTTTCAATTGGTCTACGACGAGTTCGAAAAATTCTTGTCCAAGTTTTTGTCCGAGCAGGGTCGTACCGCCCGGGTGGTCAGCATTGCGCAGCAGGTTGAACAAAAAGAAACCATGGCGATCCAGTACACCATCGAGATGCGCAGCATGCTCAATGACATGCCGGTGCGCGAGGAAATCCGCGAGTTTCTTTTTAAGGTCTGGGCCGAAGTGCTGGCCATCATGGCGGTCAGAAACGGCCCGCAGCATCAGGAAACCTTGGCTCTGAAAAAGGCCGCTGTGGAACTGGTATGGGCTGCAAGCGCCAAGCCCAATCGGGCTGACCGAGCCAAGGTGATTGCTGATTTGCCCAAGCTGCTACAGCTGCTGCGCTCGGGCATGAGCATGCTTAATCTGGACCTCAAAGCGCAAGACAAGCACATCAAAGTCATCAGTGACACGCTCGCCGATGCCTTTCTGTCTAAAACCGACACCATTTCGGTGGAGCGCATCGACGCCATGTCAAAGCGGCTGGCCAATCTTGAGGACTACCTGTCGGATGAAGATGTCGGCGATCTGCCGCTGGACAATGAAAGCCTGGTCATGATGATCGGAATCGAGGCCTCCGATATTGAGGTCATTACAGACGGCGGCAGCCAGCCGACGCAGGCGATGCGGGCCTGGGCCCACGAGTTACAAGTGGGTGCCTGGTTCACGCTCGATCACAACGGCAAGGTCACCCAAGTGCAGTTTTCGTGGCGCAGCGACCGCAAGCAGCTGCATCTCTTTGCTTCAGCCGACGGGCGAAATTTCCTGATTCAAGCGCGCCGACTGGCGGCTTATTTGCAGGCCGGCCTGCTGGTGCCAACCGAGGAAGAAGCCTTGACGGTGCGCGCAACCCGCGATGCCTTGGCCAAACTGGAAGCCAATCCGGAGCGCTTGCTCGGTTAGTCTTGCAGCGCTTGCGAATCAGGGTGGTACAGGGTCAATGGGCTTGGCGCTGATCCGAGTCGTCGCACAACTCATCCAGAACCAGCGCGTCGGGTTCTTCGCCAAAACTCCAGTAAACCATCAGAACGATGATTTTGAGGTCGTCGAGGGGCACAGGTCCGCCTGGCGCTGCCATCGCCCGGTCAATCACGATTTCTCGCATGTGAGGCGGCAATACACCGGAAGACTCGAGAAAACTCACAAAACCCAGAGTCTGGGCACCGAGATGCTCCTGCTCCACCACGGAATAAACCCGTAGGCTGTTTGCTGACTGTGCCTGAACCCGAGGGGTACCCTGTTTGCCGGACGACCCAGAAGTATTGTCCTCCGGGGACAAACAAATCTGCGTGCTCTGCGCGGCGATGTTCAAGCCGTTCAGCCAAACCAGCGCAGCATGAATTTCATCCGCTTCAAAACCCACCGCCGTCAGTTTTCGGCCAAGTTGATGCAGCTCGGGGCAAGCGTCGCCCTGCCAGTAGTGTTCATAAACG
>JANOLL010000342.1:0-14202 GCA_031419775.1 Polaromonas sp.
ATCAGGGCGAAGTAGCCGATGAGCGCCTGCACAGCCCACCCGACAAGTACAGGCAAAGGCGTATGGGTGGATCGTCTGCAATTTGGGGTGGCCGGTGTATGCCATTCGACCCACTTGATTTTGAGCTGCGCAGTCACGTGCCGCACAGTGGCTGGCCACTGCAATACGAGGAATTGCTACCGTACTACAGGCAAGCAAATGCGCTTGCAGAAGCTGGGCGTTTCAGTTACCTGGCCCAGGATACCCTCGGCGACCACGCACTTCCCCTTATAGACGGCTTTGATAGCCCAAAGGTCAGTACAGACGGACTGGAGCGCTTTTCCTGTCCCACCAACTTTGGAAGTCGCTATGCCAAGCGATTGCAGCTCGCGCCCAACGTGCAGGTTTTGTTGGGGGCCAATTGCACGGCTTTAAGGCTTCAGACAGACGGGCGGTCGGTGCGGACAGTTGAGGTTGCGACGCTGGCGGGGAAACGCTTCTCGGTGCAGGCTCGTACGACAGTTTTAGCTGCTGGAGGATTGGAGACGGCTCGCCTGCTGTTGGCCTCCAACGATGTGGCGCCCGGAGGTGTCGGTAACGGTCACGATGTGGTCGGTCGCTACTACATGTGCCACATAGCGGGTAACGTGGGCACGCTGGCTGTTCACGGACCAACCAGCAAAGTGCGTCATGGCTACGAGCTCGCACCAGAGGGCGTTTATTGCCGCCGCAGATTTTCAGTGAGAGCCGCTGAGCAGCATCGCCTAGGCCTTTGTAACGCCGTGGCGCGCCTTCATTTCCCCCGGATCACTGATCCTGCGCATCGCAGCGGCGTGCTGTCGGGCTTATTTCTGGCGCGCAAATTGATCAGCTACGAGTATGCAAAACGGCTCAATGATGGCAACCAGATCACGCCCGGAATTTACGCCCGACATGTTCTCAATGTAGCCAGAGACCCGCTCGACACGGCTGCTTTTCTGGGCCACTGGTTGGCCCGAAGAACCCTCGCAGAGCGCAAATTCCCGTCGGTCATTTTGCGTAACCGAACCAATCAGTTCAGTCTGGAGGTTCATGGCGAACAGATGCCACGAGTCGATAGCCGCGTTCTTCTGACTGACAAGTCAGACAGCTTGGGTATGCCCCAGCTCAAGGTTGACTGGCGCTACAGCGCTGGTGATATTGATTCGGTTGGACGCACGCTGGATGTCCTCGCGCAGGAGTTTGACCGAACCGGAATAGGCCAGTTCAACTACAGCCGGGACACCCTCGAAGAAGATCTGCTGCGCTTTGGCGCTTATGGCGGACACCATCTCGGCACTGCGCGCATGGGCGTTGATGTCCGTACCAGCGTCGTCGATGCGAACTGCCAAGTCCATTCCATACATAACCTTTTCGTCGCCGGTAGCGCTGTATTTCCTACCTCCAGTCAAGCCAATCCGACGCTGACATTGATTGCCCTTTCGCTTCGGTTGGGCGATGAATTGTGTGGGCGCTTGGGTTCGGGATCGGCGACTGGGCGACCGCGAGGATTCGAATGAAGATTTTGATTTTGGGCGGTTCAGGCTACATTGGGAGAAGGCTGGTCGACATGCTCAGGGCGACGGCCTGGGCAGTTCCTGTCATCGGCTCAAGGAATCCGCGGGATGCGGCTGCCGCGGGTTCACTAGGTGTCGTGTTAGACACCTGCAATCTGCCTAGATTAACAGAGACGCTTCGCGGCATGGATGCGGTCGTCAACTGCGTGGCGGGTGATGAACATTCCATTGCCGAGGGCGCGCGCGTCATGGTGCGAGCAGCGCTGGATGGCAATTGTCGGCGCATCGTTCAACTCAGCACCATGTCTGTTTATGGGCCTTTCGAAGGGCTGGCACGGGAAGACTCGCCACTCGATCCTGGCTTGGGATGGTATGGCCGCGCAAAATGCCAGGCTGAGCAACATGTCCTTGAGTTCAATCGGCAGGGCGGCGAGGCGGTAATTGTGCGGCCTGGGTGTGTTTTTGGACCTGGCAGCGAACTGTGGGTTGGCCGGGTAGGACGCTGGCTGCATGCCCGGCGGTTGGGCGATTTGGGTATAGGTGGCGACGGCTGGTCCAACTTGGTTCATGTGGACGATGTCTGTCGCGCGGTCGTAGCTTCACTGCAATTGCCGGTCAGCCGAAACCAAATACCGGTATTCAATCTTGCGGCGCCAGACAGTCCACGCTGGAATACCTACTTTATCGATCTGGCACTTTCCATCAAGGCGACGCCGGTCAGGCGGATCAGCGCACGTCAGATTCAGTGCGACGCGCTGCTTCTCAGCCCGCCATTAAAGTTGGCACAGCGAGCTCTTGACAAACTTGGCATAGGACGCACCGTGCTGCCAGACCCTATGCCGCCACGGCTTGCGCGTTTGTGGTCCCAGCATATTCAACTCGATGCGAGCAGTGCAGGACATGCGCTTGGCTTGACATGGACGCCTTATGCCGTGGCGCTTGAAAATTCTGCAAACTGGTTTTCAGACAGATGGGCGTCGACTAGAGGCCAGATAGCAAAGACGGTATGCACGCGGTAGAGACGCATACTTGCCGACAGTTTGATCGGTGCAGGTTGCCCGGCCAGTCGGAATTATCCGTGCCGCTCGGCGGATGCCAAGCGGAGTGCCCGAGTCAAAAAAAGTGGGTTGCCGATGACATAACGGTGAAAAAGGCGGCGAGGCTCCATCGCCAGTCTGAAGGCCCATTCCATTCCAAACCGTCGCATCCAAAGCGGAGCCCGAGGCGTTTTGCCGGCCAGAAAGTCAATGATGGCACCGCCGCAGACAATCAGACACGGGAAAGTCAGCGCCGAGCGCAAAGCTGCGGCGACTTCTTCCTGCCTGGGCATGCCCATTCCGAGCACGATCAACGCGGGACGGTGTTTTGCTGCAAGCTCGGCGTAGGCGGGAACATCGAGAAAACCATGAGCAGTGACATAGGAACTGTGCGGTGCCAGCTCGCGAGCAACGACTCGCAAACCGAGCATGAGATAAGGATTTTGGGTGCCGAAAAGGGCAATCGGCCGGCCATCAAAGAGCTTGACCAATTGGGGAATCAGGTCTGTTCCATTGAGGTTGAAGCCAGGCGCCATCTTGAGCATCTTGAACAGGGTGGCCATGCCCGATCCGTCCCTCAAGACCACATCAGCAGAGTGAATCGCTTCAAAAAAAGGTTCCGAAACGGCTATGGAGTTCATGGCGTGAGCGTTAGCGAAGGCCAGCACACAGGGCCTGAGGGGATAGCTCAGGCGGTGCAACAGTTGCTGTTCCTGTGCCGTGCTTTCCACGCGCTCTATTTGACCGAGCAGCATAGCCCACCGCTGTCGCCAGTTGTGAGAGTCTTCCAAATGGTGGTTCACAATGAAGCCGTTTTAACTTGCGATACTGCCGCATCCGATTGCGTGCCAAGATGATTAAAGAAACGCCCACATCTCCCAGCCTGCCTGTCGGCATGCGAGCCGTGGCAGCTCTGGCTGTTGTCTCTATGGGAGTGGGTCTTTACGTCCTTGGTGCTAAACCGGTTGCGGTTGGGCTGTTCACTGCCCCGTGGGACAAGCTGGCGCACGTGGCTACTTTTGCCGTGGTGGGAGGCGCTACCGGTTTGGCCAGTGGGATGCTCGGTTGGCGTGCGGCATTGTGCTGTATCACAGGCGCATTGGTGATGGGCAGCTTGGATGAGTTGCACCAGGCAACTCTGCCAGGTCGTCATGGTGATTGGGGTGATTTGGGCGCTGACGCTCTCGGTGGCTTGTTTGGTGCTGGGCTGATGCACTTGGGCAATGCAATCGCTCGAAAGCAGATCAGGAGTCATTGAGCACAGACCCCACCAGGGTCA
Source organism: Polaromonas sp. (assembly GCA_031419775.1). Classification (GTDB taxonomy): domain Bacteria; phylum Pseudomonadota; class Gammaproteobacteria; order Burkholderiales; family Burkholderiaceae_C; genus Polaromonas. Next base: position 3,831 of record JANOLL010000342.1, read on the forward strand.
CGCCAAATTCCCGGAGACTGTGCGTCAACCTTGCAACCTGCGGCAAGGAACTGGCGTTTTCACGGGCCACCAACAGGGCTGCCCCGGATCGCACCGCAACGGTGTGTGCATCGGCGCATTCACTTGCTGACGGTGTATCGATAATGATGACGTTGAAAGTCTCTCCAAGCGACTGCAGCAGCTTGGAAAAGTCCTGCCGACCCAGGAGTTCTTGCGGATTAGGCGGAACAGCTCCCGCTGGCAACACGGACAGGTCTTGCAACGCGGAAATGCCGATCACAGCCTCCATTCCCGCCCGGCCGGCGAGCATGCCGGAGAGTCCTGCACTTTTGCCTAAATTAAACAAACTGTGCAGGCGGGGTGAGCGCATGTCGGCATCGATGAGCAGGGTGCGTTCCCCCAGCTGCGAAAAAACAATCGCCAGGTTCGCGGCGATGTAGGTGCGCCCTTCCTTGCGACCGGCGCTGACTATGGCTAGACATTTGCGCTCTGGGCTGGTGTCGAACCATCTCAGCATCAGTTGGCTGCGCAGGGCCCGTAATTGCTCGACTGAATCGCTCGCGGGTTGATGCGCTGCAACCAACTCCCGGCTGAGATTGTTCTCGCGAGTCAAATAGGGATATCCAAACTGAACCGAAAGTGCGTAGCGTACGTCGTCATCGGTCAGCAGGCCGAGGGCTTTTCCGGCGTCACCAAAACGGGTGCCGTGCTCTTGCTGGTACGCCAGAATCTGAGCGGCCTGCGGAGGCGAAATCCGGTCCGAATCAACCAAGATGACGCCGATTGACCGTCCGGCACCGGTTGCGGGTTTGCTGGGAACGGTCAGCGGGACGGATCGAATTAAGGTGGAGGCGTTCATTGTCATGCGGTACTTCCATTACCGAGCGTCAGGTATCGCGATCCAGGAAGCTTTCGGGGTCCGGAGTTGGAACTGATTCTCGCGAGCACTGGTAAATCCAGCATCTGGAGCAGATCGTCCGACGAGCGAACCCGTCGGTTGGTCAATTCAAGCAGCATGGCAAAAGCAACACCGAGCAAGGTACCTCCAACCGCCCCGATCAACAGGTTGATCAGTGGCTTGGGACTGGATGGATTCAGAGGCGCATAAGCGGTGTTCAAAAGAACAACATTGGTCTGGTTGGTCAGGCTCTGCAGACGGGTCTGCGAGGCGCTTTGGCTAACGGTTTCATAGGCTCGCTGGGCAGACTCCACATCGCGGCGATAAACGTTGAGCTCATCTCGCTGTTTGTTGAGCATTAAAACGCGGGCTCTTTGTGCCTGGATGGCTCCCTGCAACTCGCGCTCGCGGTCCTTGCTGACGCGATAGGAGGTTTCAATCGAGGCGCTGATCTGGCGGGTTTCGCTGGCTAAGCGGCTTCTCAGTGATGCCAGTTCAGACTCAGCGCGCTGCTGTTGAGGGTGGTTGGCGCCGAGATTAACACTGCTCTCCCTGACTTTTGCTTCCAGCCTGGCAATGTCTGCCTTGAGGCCATTAATAAGAGGGCTTTGCATGACCTCGGCGACTGTGTCTCCGCGCCCACTGCGTTTGCTCTGGCTTTCAGTGGACTCACCCTGCACTGTGGTGAGTTGGGTCGATATCTGACCCAGCCTAGCCACTTCGTAATCCACCCGTTCGTCGCTCGTGATGATGCCTGCCTTCTGCTGGTAATTGGAAAGTCGAGACTGTGCTTCTTCCAGTTTGACGCGAGATGCTTTGGTTTGCTGGTCAAACCATTCTGCATAGCGTCGAGCGGGATCGGTTTTTAGCGCGAGATTGACTTCCAGGTAGGCCTGAGCAAAAGCATTGGCGATCTGGGCGGCAGAGTCAGCTGCGTTGCCCTTGTAAGTGATGGTGATCACATTGCTTTCTCGCGAAGGCCGAACCTCCAGCTTCTTTCTCAGTGACTCACCGAGCCAATCGTTGAAGGTTCCACGGCCTTCAGTGGCTCGGAGCCACTCTTCTTTGGTGTCGGAATTTTCGTCAAGTTTGAGCATCTTGATGACACGTTGGGCCACCCGCTCGCCGCTGATGATATCGACCTGGGTGGCCATATAGCTTGCGGCAACCAGTCCTGGCATCACGCCGCCCGCCACTGGGTCGGGCGAGCGCAGATCGACCATCACGGCGGTTTGTGCGGTGTATTTTTTGGGAAGCAGAACGGTCACTGCCAGCGCGCTCAAGACGGCAATCAGGATAATCAGAGCGACGATGCGATAGCGCGCCCGCAGGATCAACAAAAATTGGTAAAGAGTCATGGCCGGCTAAAAGAGGCTCTCACGCACATACAACACGTCTTCCGATCTGACGGTGTCAGTCAGTTGGGGCGATAACTCAACTACCTTGCCACTGGCATCCCGGCGATGCAGACGCAGACGGTTTTGGCTACCCCGATTGGTTGGACCGCCCCCTTGCGCCAAGGCCTGCATGACGGTCATTCCACGCTCGATGCGATACGGGCCTGGACGCTGTGCCTCCCCGTAGATGTAAAACATCGGTGCCTTGTTGACGAACAAGGTGTCACCGCCGGCAAGCACGATGTCTTCATCTTTCTTGTCGTTCAAAAACAAGGCCGGAATGTCAATGACCTTGCGAAACGGTTTGCCCTCCCGCTGCCCTGTGACGATCAGGACGTCATCGCCGGTTGCCGTGATGCCACCCGCCGCAGCCAACATATCGCTGACCCGTGTATTGAAGGTCTCCAGCGGGAAACGACCGGGCCGGCTGACCTGGCCCAGCACCGCTATCTGATTGCCACGCACCTGTCTCAGGACAATATTGACCTGAGGAACCTTTACAAAACCACCTGTGCGCAATGCGTCAGCAATCTTTTTCTCAGCTTCAGAAATGGTCAGTCCCCCCAGCTGGACGCTTCCGACCAGGGGGTAATTGATGACCCCACTTTCGGATACCCGAGCATCGACGCTGAGGTCAGGGCTCTGGTAAACCTGCACACCTATAGCGTCGCCCGCGCCCAGTTTGTAGTCCTGGTTGATCGCTGCCCGAGGTGCGGCCGCGACAGGCGGTACGGGGTTTACCTGTGCAAAGGTGGTCAATGTGACAACAGAAATTAATCCCGTGAGCAAGCAATGGATTCGTCGTTTCATATTGACACCTTTGAGGTTGGTAAATGGTTAATACGGTCTGGGATCAGACGCCTGGGAAATCGTTAGACATCGCATGGTTAAAAACTGAACAGCGCAGAAACGCCGACGGTCGCGTTTTTGTAATCGAAGCCTGGAGCGCTCGACCGCCTGTTTTGCTGTTGAGCCAACGCGGCGAGCTTCAGTGCCCGAAGCGCTTGCCATTCAAGAGCAATAGACGAGAGGGTCGTGGTGTCGCTTCGATCGATACCGGCTACCCCTGGCAGAGGACCTTTGTACCTTCTCTTGCCATGGTCATACCGAAGGCGAACAGCTGTTTTCTCTGTAGGTTTCCACGTGGGACTGACAAAGAATCGGTTACCTTCGTAGTAACTCGCTGTTTGGTCCTGGTAACTACCCAGCTCTCGTGCCAGGCCGCCTGTAATGGTAGTTTTCCCCGTCACGGCCCAAGTGGCATCAAGCTGACCGGTCAACCCAGAGAAATCGCGAGCCGGAAGACCATCGTGCCGTCGCTCAAAATGCGACAAACGGGCCTGAACCGTGGTCTTTCCGGTCGGGGCTATTCCAAACTTGAACTCGTGTTCCCTGTCCTTGAACTGGTTGGCAAATTGGGTGGACAAGGGTCGGTCCTGGTAATCACCTTTGCCTTGTTTGTATCGATAGGCCAGCGAAGTGCCCGATGGGTAGACATAACGCACACCCGCCTCGGCACCCTGAACCTTCGTATCACCTTCAAACGTGAATGGCTGGCTGTTGCTGGTCCTTCTTTCGAACAGGCCTCCCACCAGCCTCCATGCAGCGCCGAGTTCGTATTCGGCATCCAGTGCGTGCGACCGATCGGTCCGCCGATTGACTTGACCTGTGTTCTGCACGTCTGCCGAGTTATCGACATATTCTCGGCGGTCCGCGGTAATATTCCCGTGGAAGGCCGGGGTGATGCTCCAGCGGAACGCAGCAGCGTAGTTCATGGCCGTGAAATTCAGCCGCGAAAAACGGCTGTAGCGATAATTTTCAGCGCCCACATCCAGCTCAATCTGTTGCAGCCCATATGCCTTGCTTATCTTGAGTCCCGCGCTGGTCACGGCCACTGTGTCACCCTGAGGGTTGGCAGAATCCGATAAATAAAACACATTACTCTGGTGCATGATGTTTTCGCCTACCCTAAACTGAAAGGTGTCGAGTTCGTCGGCCTGTGCGCTCACCGACGTGATCGCTAGCATGGCAATAGGAAGCAGGTAAAAGAGTCGAGAAGGAATAACTGCAGCGCTCCCCCGCCGCGTTAAATAACCTCTGTCACACAAAAAACGGTCGCCGGACTGTTGCTGTTGTGCTCGGCTGCTAGATGATGATGATTTCATGACAATCTTAGAGTTGTTGAAGGAGTCTCAACAATAGCTCATTCGCACTAATTCAGGAAGCGGGAGCACTTTTTTCAATAGGCTGCGCTGTCTTTGAACACCAGTCGAACGGTCTTCAAAATAATGAAGATGTCGAGTTTCAAGGACCAGTTACGCAGGTAGTCAAGATCGAAATTAATCCGCGACTGCATTTTGTCCAACGTGTCGGTTTCGCCGCGTTGCCCATTGACCTGGGCCCAACCCGTGATGCCGGGCCTGACTTTGTGGCGGACCATGTAACCCTTGATCAGGGTCCGATAGGTTTCGTTGTGCGCCACCGCATGCGGTCGGGGTCCGACTATGCTCATTCGGCCCTGCAGCACATTGATGAATTGCGGAAGTTCGTCGAGTGAGCTGCGCCGCAAAAAGGCACCTAATCTGGTGATACGGGGATCGTTTTTCTGCGCTTGCTTGATTTCACCGCTGTCTTCGGTCACCGCCATGGAGCGAAATTTGTAGACGATGATCTGCTCGCCATCCAGCCCATAGCGGCGCTGCCTGAAAATCACAGGGCCGGGCGAACCTAGCTTCACTGCCGCAGCGATCGCCAACATGACCGGAAAAATCAGCGTCAAAATGAGTAACGAAAAAACAACATCACTACCCCGCTTAATTGCCCCGTTGACCCCCCGGAAAGGGGTGTCGCAGACCGAAATCACGGTAATCCCGCAAACGGAATCACTGCGAGCTTGAATCAAATCGGTGATGAACATGTCCGGTACAAAGTAGATCGAGGCGGTGGTGTCTTTCAGGCCGTCAAGGACGTGCAGAATCCGGGGGCGGGCTGTCATCGGCAGTGACAGGTAAATCAGCTGAATCCGATGCTTTTTCACATAATCCGATAGGGCATCGATTTTTCCCACAATCGGACGGTCATATTGAGTTCCCCGGCGTTCATCGCTGCGGTCATCGAAGAAACCAAGCAGTTTGATATCGGCATGCGCCGAGCCGACGATTTGTTTGGCCAAAGAAACACCTTGATCATTCATCCCGACAATCACGGCGGTTTGAGGTGGCCCTTGGAGTTTTTGTAAGAGTGGTGTGATGCCTCTTAGGGCTAGGTGCGCACCCACCTGGGCCATGGGTGCAAACCACAACCAGTTGACCACCACCACGGTCGGAAACTTGTACAGGTAGTCGGTGGCCAGCCCTGTCAGCAACAGTAGCCCTGCAACCCAAAGCCACTGCAACACTACGTTGGCAATGACTTTGATCAAAGGCAGTCGCAGCTGTGATTTCCCAGGAAAGGTCAGGGAAAAAACGAGAATGGAAAGAATCAGGTAGGCGGGCCCTACCGATTTTTCGAAGTAGAGCGCTACTACCCAAAGCGAAAAAACCAAAATCAGTGGGTCAAGCGCCATGCCGATGGCGGTGAAGACCTGGCCACCGCCCAGACCCGTGACGCGGGCCGGATGATCTTTCCGCCAAGGCAGGGCAGTATCGACGGAGCTGACCTTAGTCATTGAGCGTCACTCGGATCACTTTGGATACAGCTTGCGCTCGATTGAATACGTTGAGTTTCTGAAAGATTCGCTGCATGTGGTTCTTCACCGTGAAACCACTGATGCTGAGGATGCTTCCGATCTCGGAATTGGTTTTACCCATGGCCACCCAGTCCATGATTTGAGCCTCTCTACCGCTGAGACCAAATACCTCGTCAGGGCCGCTCCGCGACAACGGCGCGCACTGCATGCGTTGCTTTGGCAGTTGTTTGATCTTGCGCAGCGCAGCATCAATGTGTGGCAGAAGCACACTCAGAGCCGTCGGTCCTGAGGCAGGAGGAATCTCAGCAGTGCTGAGCAAAACGTAAAGGCATTCCTGTTTCGACCTTTCGTCACGCAGGCCATGGACCAAGGCCGAGCGCATGGTACTCATGGCGCCAACAAACGATCCTGGAAGTCGGGTGCTTCCGAGTAGATAGTCGTATTCTCGGACGTTGACCCGTACAGGTTCCCTGCTCGACGCAGTCCAGCGTTCGTGAAGTTTTCCGAGTAAAAATGGCAATGCTTCGGTACCAACCGAGTACGACCTCGCCCCGCCCAGCCTGGATAGAATGTCGTGCTGGACACTGCCTTCAGCAAAATCGCCCCAACCGGCCAGAAGGATGTCATGGGGAAGGTAGTACTGAAGGTCTCCCTGAAGCCATCTCAGAAGGTCTTGGTGGTTTCCGATGGAAGTGCCATTAACAATCAGGTCGAGCATGCGGGATGGGTCCCGATCCGAGGGTGGAGTGTGGTATTTCATACGTGCAGTCCAGATCCCTTGGGGTAGTCTTGTGTTTAAAAATAGCGGTATTGCAGGCGCTGTCGCGGAATGGCAATTGGTGAATGCGGGCAGATCCAATCTCAATGTGATGCTACGGACCAGCACACTCCGCAACAAGAGAACTTGAGACACTTTTAACGTAGGCGATTTCGCTGCGTTATGTAGGTTCTAGCGGGAGCAGCGTAGGACAAAATCGACGGCGCTTGCGAGAACATCTCGGCCATGACTTGCCCACCGCTGAAGCTCATCAGTGAGACAAAAATCAGCAGAGAAAGTGCCCGGAAAACAGTGGGATTGAAAAATCCATCGAGAGTTTTGCCGCAATCACTGATCAACACAAGGAGTGTTTTTTGCGGCGGTTGCAAAGGTGACTTAGCAACCATGGTGCCCGGGGCCGGAATCGAACCGGCACGCCTTTCGGCGGGGGATTTTGAGTCCCCTGCGTCTACCAATTTCACCACCCGGGCGGGTCTTGTAGAACCGCGAATTATGGCACAGTGAGGCCCATGCAATATTCAACTATCGAAGGCGTGATCGGTCAGACGCCGCTGGTACGGCTCCAGCGCATTGCGGCTGCCGAGAATGCCGCACGGGGAAATGTGATTCTGGGGAAACTGGAGGGCAACAACCCAGCCGGATCGGTCAAGGATCGGCCGGCGCTGTCGATGATCAAACGCGCCGAGGAACGCGGCGAAATTCAGCCTGGCGACACGCTGATCGAGGCGACCTCGGGCAACACCGGCATCGCACTCGCCATGGCGGCTGCCGTCAAGGGTTATCGAATGATTCTGATCATGCCAGAGGATTTGTCAGTCGAGCGGGCTCAAACCATGAAGGCTTTTGGTGCAGAGTTGTTGCTCACCCCGAAAAGTGGAGGAATGGAATACGCTCGGGATTTGGCGACACAGATGCAAAAAGATGGCAAGGGACATGTACTCGACCAGTTTGCCAACCTCGACAACCCGCGGACCCACTACGAGACAACCGGACCTGAAATATGGGCCGATACGGCTGGTACGGTGACACATTTTGTCAGCGCCATGGGGACGACCGGCACCATCACCGGGGTGTCGCGCTATCTCAAAGAACAAAACCCGGCAATCCAGATCATTGGCGCGCAACCGGCTGAAGGCTCGCGTATTCCGGGAATTCGCAAGTGGCCGCAGGAATACCTGCCAAAAATATATGACGCCAGTCACGTGGACCAACTGGTGCTGGTCAGTCAGGTTGATGCAGAAGAGATGTGCCGACGTCTGGCTCGGGAAGAAGGTATTTTTGCCGGGATTTCGGCTGCTGGCGCTTGCTGGGTAGCCTTGCAGATCGCTGAAAAAGTGCGCGACGCGGTGGTAGTTTTCATCGTGTGTGACCGTGGCGACCGCTACCTGTCGACCGGCGTTTTTCCGGCCTGAAGCGCAATCCGCCGCGGAATTTCCCTTTGGCTACTCGAAATGCTTAAAATTTCGGCTTATTTCAAGGAAGACCATGAACATCGACAGGGACCTGGACACCAGCGGGTTGAACTGCCCATTGCCCATACTCAAAGCGAAAAAGGCGTTGGCGGAAATGCAAAGCGGTCAGTTGCTACGAGTCGTTTCTACCGATTCTGGGTCAACCCGCGACTTCCAGGCATTCGCTAAGCAGACCGGCAACGTGCTCGTAGAGCAGGAGACGGTTGGCATCAGTTTCGTCCATGTTCTGAAGCGGCGTTAGTTCAAAGACAGGCGCGTTAGCCAGTCGGTGCCTTCTGCGGTAATGCAGTTAACCAGTCAATGCAACTGGAGCTGTTTTAAATACTGCCTGAAATTTTCGCCGACCTCGGGGTGCTCCAGCGCGAGCTCGACCGTCGCTTCAAGAAAACCGGCTTTGCTGCCACAGTCGTATCGCTTGCCTTCGTATTGAAAGGCATAAACCGGCTCATCTGCCATCAGACTGGCTATGCCGTCAGTGAGCTGTAACTCGCCACCCACACCTGCTTTTTGATCGCGGATATGCCCAAACACGGCAGGCGTCAGGATGTAGCGACCAGCCACACCCATGCGGGACGGAGCGACTTCTGGCGCTGGTTTTTCTACCATTGCGGTGATTTTCATGACCCGCTCACTCACCCGGTCGCCTGCAACAATGCCGTAGCGGCGGGTGTGTTCAAGTGGCACTTCCTGAACAGCCAGAATGGAGTGGTGGAGTTCTTCAAACTGGGCAGCCATTTGCGCCAGCACCGGTTGTCCCCCTGCACGCCCGACCATCAAGTCATCCGCAAGCAATACAGCGAAAGGCTCATCGCCCACCAGGTGCTCGGCACACAGGACGGCGTGCCCCAAGCCCAATGACCGTGGTTGGCGTACGTAGGAAACATTCATGTCCTGCGGTTGCAAAGAGCGAACCAGCGCCAGCAGTTCTTGCTTTTGAGCAACTTCCAATTCGTTTTCAAGCTCGTAGGCAGTGTCGAAATGGTCTTCAATTGCGCGCTTGTTTCGCCCCGTGACAAACACCATGTGGCGAATGCCGGCTGCATATGCCTCTTCAACAGCGTATTGAATCAGGGGCTTGTCTACCACTGGCAGCATTTCCTTTGGCTGGGCTTTGGTGGCCGGCAAAAAGCGGGTGCCCAGACCTGCAACGGGGAAAACGGCCTTACTGAGTTTAATCATTGTCTGACGTGAGCGTTGGTTAAAAAGTAGCTGAAGTGTCACGTTTCTTGAACGTCTGTTGCGTCAGACAAGTACTTTTTTCCACGAAGCTGAATACCTCCAAAAAGAGCATGACGAAACCGGGGATGATTTGGGAGTGGTGATCAATCGAGCCGGCTGCGCTGCTGCCTTAGCTTGTCCAGCGTGGCGGTAAAGTCGCGCAGGCGTTGCTGTTCTTGAGCCAGCACGGCTGGGGGAACCTTGCTCACAAATGCCTCATTTCCCAACTTGGCATGGACCTTCACCAGTTCGCCTTCCAGGCGCTCGAGCTCCTTGCTCAACCGCGCTTTTTCTGCAGCCAAATCAATTTCCATATGTAGGCAAACTTTGGCTTCGCCCACCACGGCAACCGGTGCAGTCTTCGCGGCTGCAGTCCAGTCCACTTCGACTTCGAAAACTTTGACTTCACTGAGCTTGGCCAGTGCCTTAAGCACGGGTGCAGCGCCCGTCATAAAAGCCGTGTCGCCCACTACAAACAGCGGCAGCCGCGTCGCCGGCGATACGTTCATTTCGCCACGCAAGTTGCGGCAGGCATCCACCAGTGTTTTAAGTTTGGCTATATGTGCCTCCGCTTGGGGGTCTATTTTTTCTGGTTGGCTCTGCGGGTAAGCTGCCTGGCCGATGTAAGCCGTCTTTTTGATGCCAGCAACCGGCGCGACCTTCTGCCAAAGCTCTTCAGTCATGAATGGAATCAGAGGGTGCGCCAATCGCAAAATGCCTTCAAGCGTGCGGATCAAAGTGCGGCGCGTCGCACGTTTTTGCGCATCCGTGCCTTGCTGGATTTGCACCTTGGCAATTTCGAGGTACCAGTCGCAAAACTCGTCCCAGACAAACTGGTAAATGCTGCCTGCCACGTTGTCCAGTCGGTAGTCGGAAAAGCCTTTGGCAACATCCGCTTCCACCCGCTGCAGGGTCGATGAA
>JANOLL010000343.1:0-10016 GCA_031419775.1 Polaromonas sp.
GCACAACTCATCCAGAACCAGCGCGTCGGGTTCTTCGCCAAAACTCCAGTAAACCATCAGAACGATGATCTTGAGGTCGTCCAGCGGCACCGGCCCGCCTGGCGCTGCCATCGCCCGGTCAATGACGATTTCTCGCATGTGTGGCGGCAATACACCGGAAGATTCGAGAAAACTCACAAAACCCAGAGTCTGGGCGCCGAGATGCTCCTGCTCCACAATGGAATACACCCGTAGGCTGTTTACCGACTGGGTCTGAACCCGGGGGCTAACCTGCTTGCCAGACGGCACAGAAGCACTGTCCCCCGGAGACAAGCAAATCTGCGTGCTCTGCGCGGCGATGTTCAAGCCGTCTAGCCAAACCAGGGCAGCATGAATTTCATCGGCTTCAAAACCCACCGCCGTCAGTTTTCGACCGAGCTGATGCAACTCGGGGCAAGCGTCGCCTTGCCAGTAGTTTTCATAAACGTACACCAATACTTCGAACATAGTTTCAATATAACGCAGTTACGACCGGCCTGTCGAACAAGCTGACTTCAGGCGCGCGTCGTCTGTGTGAGGAGCCGTGACCTGTTTGCTAAAATTCGCCGATCGATGACACCTTCGGAGCGCAATGACATTTTTCTGGTACGCCCTGTCAGGCGGTATTGCCACAGCGGTGCACTATGCGGTGCTGGTCGTGCTTGTCGAGCTCGTGGGTCTGCAGGCAGCGCCGTCTGCTGCTCTGGGTGCTTTGGCTGGAGCCGCCGTGGCCTATGCGGTTAACCGGCGCATTACCTTTGCAGGGTCGGCGGTGCGTCACCACCAAGCCTTTCCCCGCTTCCTTCTGATTGCCCTGGCGGGTGCCGCTTTGAACGGCGCTTTGGTATGGCTTGGGGTTCAATGGCTGGCCTGGCATTACCTTCTGGCCCAGGCTGCAGCGACGATGCTCGTGCTTGGCCTGACCTATCGACTCAATCGCTCCTGGACTTTTGCCTGATGACCGTGATCACCCAAGTGCCTGCCACCGTGTTAGCCGATGCGCGATGCCTACTGTCAATCGTGGTGCCGGCCTACAACGAAGAAGAAGTGCTGCCGGTGTTTCATGACCGTCTGGGTGCGGCTCTTGCCGGCATGGAAGGCGATTGGGAAGTCATTTATGTCGATGACGGCAGCAAGGACGGGACGCTGCGCGTGCTCAAGGATCTGCAACGGGCCGACCCTGCAGTGGGGTTTGCCGCACTGAGCCGTAACTTTGGCAAGGAAGCGGCCATGAGTGCGGGCTTGCGGCTGGCGCGGGGTGAGGCGGTGATCATGATCGATGCCGATTTGCAAGACCCACCTGAACTGATTCCGGACATGGTCAGATCCTGGCAACAGGGAGCAGACGTGGTGAACATGCGCAGGCGTAGCCGACAGGGCGAAACCTGGTTCAAAAAAGCCTCGGCGGCCTGGTTTTACCGTGTGATCAACTGGCTGTCTGAAGTTCACATTCCCGAGAACGTCGGCGACTTTCGCCTGCTTAGCCGCCGCGCCGTCGAGGCGCTGAACCAGTTGCCAGAGCGCAACCGCTTCATGAAGGGACTTTTTGCGTGGATTGGTTACAGCCAGATCACGATCGAGTACGACCGCCACGCGAGGGCGGCGGGACAGACGAAGTGGCCCTACTTCAAGCTGTTCAATTTCGCCATTGAAGGCATCACCGGATTCTCCGTGGTCCCCCTGAGAATGGCCAGCTATGTCGGCTTCTTCAGTGCGGCGGGGGCCTTTGTCTATGCATTGGGGTTTTTGGTTAAAACTCTAGTGGTTGGCGATTCGGTAAGGGGCTTCCCGACCTTGATTGTCACTATCTTGTTGTTAGGCGGCCTGCAATTGATGGCGATGGGCATTCTGGGCGAATACCTTGGACGCCTCTTTATGGAAAGTAAACGCAGACCGCTTTACCTGCTCGACGAATACCGGCCTGCCGCATGCATAAGCGCCGCCGCTGTGCCTGGGGCGGTGGTCCGGCCGGAACGCACTGCGGCATGACCGTGAAAAATGACGCCGTCGCCGGCTGGGTGCTGGGGTTGACTCTTGGGATCGTGGCATTGGCGCGGTTGCTCACCCTGGGTCTTTATCCGCTGACCGACACCACCGAAGCACGCTATTCGGAAGTGGCGCGCAAGATGGTGGAACTCGGCGATTGGATCACACCATGGTACGACTATGGTGTGCCATTTTGGGCCAAGCCACCCTTGACAACCTGGTTGACAGCAGCCAGCCTTAAATTGTTTGGCGTCAATGAGTTTGCCGCCCGGCTGCCGTACCTCTTGCTGGCTGTCGTCATTGCCTGGTTGGTGTGGGGCTGGGTCGTCCGCCGCTCCAGGCGCGAAGCGCTGTTGGCAGTCTCTTTGCTGGTTGGCACCATGCTGTATTTCATTGCCTCGGCCGCGGTCATGACGGACCTTGGCCTGGTACTTGGCACCACCTTGGCCATGCGCGGCTTTTGGGCCCGCTTTGAAACCGCAGCGCCAGATCGGCCCCACGAAGCCTGGCTGTTGTTTGTTGGCCTGGGAATCGGTCTGTTGGCCAAAGGCCCGATAGCTGTGGTGCTGTCGGCCATGCCGATCGTGTTGTGGGCCATCTTCACCGGCAATGTTGTCAACACCTGGTCAAAAATTCCCTGGATCAGAGGCGGCCTGATCAGCTTGGCTATCGCCGCCCCTTGGTATGTGATGGCGGAAATGCGGACGCCCGGTTTCTGGGAGTATTTTTTCATTGGAGAGCACTGGAACCGGTTCACCGTGACGGGCTGGGCTGGCGACAAGTACGGTACAGCCCATGCCACCACGCGTGGCGCGATCTGGTTGTTGGCGCTGGGTGCGTGTTTGCCCTGGACGGTCCTGCTGCCCATGCTTGCTCTGGGGCGTAAGGCTATTCAGCAGCCTGCCCAAGTGCCGGCGGCTGTGCTGACTGCGACGCGCCATTGGCGCGCTTATCTGCTGGCCTGGGCCGTGGCACCGTGTCTGTTTTTTACGCTCTCGGGCAACATCTTGTGGACCTATGTGCTGCCTGCATTGCCGGCGCTTGCCATGCTCGCTGCCGCCTGGTTGGCGCGAGATGTCAGAACCCGCCTGGTAGAGGGCGTGGTAGCGGCAGGCGTGCTGATCATGGCGATGCTGGTGGGAGCTTTCTTTTTGCGCGAGCAGATCGGTGACAGCTGGAAGACGGCCAAAACAGTGGTGCAGGAATATCGCCTTCGCAATACGGACAACCGACCCCTGCTGTTCGTGGGCGAGTTGCCTTATTCAGCGTCCTTTTATACCCAGGGTAAAGCCCGGTCAGTCGCAGGCCCAGCTGAGTTGGCGCGTCGTCTCAACCAGGGTCCGATGTATCTGGCGCTCAATGCCGATCAGGTACGAGCCCTGACACCAGAGCTCGCTGGCAGGTTGCGACTCGAGGCAAGGTCGGGCATCTACACCTTGTATTCCCCGGCACCGCCCGCGGCGAATTGAAGCGTTGGCATGAACCCGCCGGGCGCCGGCTGGCTCAATTTACTCGCCATTCCTAAGGTGAGTAACAGTCCTTATAAACGGCCCGTATACTCACGCCGGTCAGTGGGGTGGCTTTGGGCGTATGTTCGCTAGTGGTTCGGTTTCATGCCTAGGCGGGACGGGCAAAATTTTTGAAAACCAAACGGGTTTCTTCCATACAGTCCAATTTGGTCCAGCTGGTTGCAGCCTGCCTGGTGCCCGCATTTCTCATGGCGGTGGCACTTCTTTATCTCTACTACGAGCGAGAAAGTTCCGAGCTGGTTCGTCAGTCCGCCAACAAAGCCCGGGCAATTTCTTTTGCTGTGGGCAGGGAACTCGTCGGGATAGAAACCGTGTTGTTGGCGATGGCCGGTTCGTCCAACCTCCTGGCTGGCGATTTGGAAGCTTTCGATCCCCAGGCCCGGGAGATTGTGCGTGGCCAGCGCATCGCCAATATCTTGTTGGTCGACCTGCACGGGCAGCAATTGATCAATACCAGGGCGAAGCCCGGTGAGCCCCTCGGCATGCATGGCGATCCCGAGCTGGTGAAAAATGTGGTTGCCACAAGGCGCCCTGTGATTTCGGGATTGTTTATCGGAACCGTGACGAAACGGCCGCTGGTCAGCGTCGGTGTTCCGGTCTTGCGGGGAGATGAGGTCCTGTACGTGCTGACTGCCAGCATTCTCCCGGAGCGCATCGGTGAAATCTTTATCCAGCAGCAAGTCGATGACGAGGAAGCGGTAGGGGTGCTCGACGGCACCGGCACCGTGGTCGCAAGGAGTCAGGACGGCGAGGCCAATATTGGACTGGTGGCGTCGCGCTTGGTGACCGACGCAATCAAGGTGAGCGAGCAGGGCGTGTTGGCATTCACCACTGCCGACGGGGATGGCGCCCAGTTTGTCTACAACCGTTCGCCCCGAACCGGCTGGACGTCCTACATTATTTTGACGGACGAACGCCTGCGCCGTAATTTCTGGCGAATACTCGGTATGCTGATGGCCGCAACCGCCATGTCGCTGACGGCGGCACTGGGTATGGCGTGGGTGATTGGCGGGCACATTACCCGAACCATCAAGGCCCTGGGGCCTCCGGCCCTCGCATTGGGCTCGGGCAAACCGTTGGCCGTACCGCACTTGCCTATTCTTGAGGTCAATGACGTCGGCCAGTCGATCGTCAAGGCATCTGAAATTCTCAATGTCGCCACGTCAGCGCTGCGTACCGGGGAGGCGCGTATGCGCGCCATCCTGGAGTCGGCCATGGACGCGATCATCACTCTGGATGACAAGCAGACCATAGTGCTTTTTAATTCGGCTGCTGCCAGGGTGTTTGAATGTCCGGCCGAGCAGGCTATCGGCTCGCCAATCACCCGCTTTATTCCTGAACGTTTTCATGCCCGTCACCACGACTATGTCGGAAAGTCACGCGAGCGGACGGAGGTCTTTGGTGAGCCGGAGATTGCGGCGGGATTGCGTCATGGCCATGAAGAGTTCCCGGTTGAAGTGTCGTATTCCCATGTGGTCGAGTCCGGGGCCATCTTCCACACCTTGATTATTCGTGATGTGACGGCGAGGGAGCGCGCTTTGGCGGCGCTGGAGCGCAGCAACCAGGATCTGCAGCAATTCGCTTATGTGGCTTCACACGATCTAAAAACGCCACTGCGCTCCATCAATGGCTTTGTTCAAGTGCTTGCAAAAAACTACGCTGACAAGCTCGATGAGAAAGCCGTCTTGCTGATTCAACGCACGCAAGATGCTGCGAGACGATTAGAGCAATTAACGGATGACCTGCTGCTCTATGCGCGGATCAGTTCGGAGGCCAAACCTTTTGCGCGAGTCGATTGCGCAGAGGTGGTGCAAGAGGTGATTCAATTGCTTGACGCGGCGATCAACAACTCAGGCGCGGTCATCACGGTGGAAAAATTACCGAGCTTGCCGGGTGACCGTACCCAGTTGGTTCAGCTTTTTCTGAATCTGATCAGCAATGGCATCAAATATTGTCGAGACCGCACGCCCGTGATTCACGTTTCGGCTATTCAGGATGACCAGAACTGGATATTTTCAGTGCAGGACAACGGTATCGGCATTGATTCCAAGCACCACGGCCGGATTTTTGAAGTGTTCAAACGTCTGCACACCCAGCAGGAATACCCCGGTACCGGCATCGGGTTATCGGTTTGTCGGCGAGTCATTGATCGCCATCGAGGCAAGCTATGGCTGACTTCCGTGGTCGGGCAGGGGAGCACATTCAAATTTTCGATTCCTAAAGCAACTGTTGAGGGCCCTAGCACATGATGATCAAACCGATTGGCGACAGCCGAGTGGCCGAAATCCTACTGGTTGAAGACAATGAAGACGATGTCTTTTTGACGCGGGAGGCGTTTGACGCCGCCAGCCTGCGCGTGAATTTGAATCACGTTGATAACGGCGAAAAATGTTTGCAGTATCTTCGCCAGCAGGGGCCTTATGCCCACGCGACCTTGCCCGATCTGATTTTGCTGGACATGCACATGCCGCTGATGGATGGCCATGAGGTGCTGACCGAGATCGTGAAAGATGACAAGCTGCGCCACTTGCCGGTCGTGGTGCTCACCACATCCCACGAGGCCACCGACATCCAGAAGATGTATGGCCTGCGTTGCAGCTCCTACATCACCAAGCCGGTCAATTTTGAGAATTTTGTCAAAGTGGTCGGCCAGCTTGCGGGCTACTGGCTGACCGTTGTGGTCACTCCCGAGCCGACCCCAACTTGAGTTGAGCCGCCAGCGTGCGGCTGTAAAAGGTGACGAGCCTTGACCCCGGCACTGACTCCACAGTTAGGGCTGCTTGGTTCCCCACCTGACCCGGTTGGCCGCTTTACCATGCGGGAAGGCTCGTCGAGATCTATTGTAAAGGACACCGGTACCTGCCGTCGTTTTCAGACAGGCGATGCGCTCCCTCCGAATCCGGAAGACCAGCAGGGGCCACTTTAGAATGTAAGGATGTCGCAACCCGCCTATCTGGCCCTGGCCCGCAAATATCGTCCCAGAAATTTCTCCGAAATGGTCGGGCAGTCGCATGTGGTGCAGGCCTTGGGCAATGCGCTCCGGACGCAGCGGCTTCACCATGCCTATCTGTTCACGGGCACGCGGGGCGTTGGCAAGACCACGGTCTCGCGCATTCTCGCCAAGTCGCTCAATTGCCTGGGGACCGATGGGCAAGGCGGCATCACCGCCACGCCCTGCGGCGTGTGCCAGGCCTGCATGGACATCGACAGCGGACGTTTCGTGGACTACACCGAACTCGACGCGGCGTCAAACCGGGGCGTTGACGAGATTGCCCAGCTGCTTGAGCAGGCGGTTTACAAACCCGTCGTGGGCCGCTTTAAGGTCTTCATGATCGACGAGGTTCACATGCTGACCAACACAGCATTCAACGCCATGCTTAAAACACTGGAAGAGCCGCCCGATTACCTCAAATTCGTGCTCGCTACGACCGATCCGCAGAAAGTGCCTGCCACGGTTTTGTCGCGTTGCCTGCAGTTCAATTTGCGACCGATGGCACCCGAAACGATTTTGGAGCATCTTGGCCATGTGCTGGCAACGGAAGGCGTGTCTGCCGAGTCTCAGGCGCTGAGGCTGCTGGCGCGCGCCGCGCGAGGTTCAATGCGCGATGCACTGTCGTTGACCGATCAGGCGATTGCCTTTGGATCGGGAGCGTTGCATGAAGCCAGTGTGCGATTGATGCTGGGAAGTGTGGACCGCAGTTATGTGTTTCGCCTGCTGGACGCGCTGGCTCAAGGCGATGGCAAAACCGTGGTGGAAACATCGGAAGCCTTGCGGCTGCATGGCTTGAGCGCCGCCTCCACACTGGAGGACATGACGGTTGTGCTGCAGCGCATGGCAGTGTTGCAGGCCGTGCCTGACATGCTCGCCTCATCTGGCAGTTCGGGCGATGACAGCGACGCCGATCCCGAGGCCACCGAAACGGCGCGGCTGGCCCAATCGATGCCGCCCGACGAGACCCAGTTGCTCTACAGCCTGTGCCTGCACGGCCGCGCAGAACTGGGTCTCGCAGTCGACGAGTATGCGGCGCTGACCATGGTGTTGTTGCGATTGCTGGCCTTCAAACGACCGGGTTCTGTTCATGCTGTCGCTGCCAGGAGCGCGGGGAGTGCCGCCGAGCCTGAAAAAAAGTCATTGCTTGAGCCGCCTGCCCGCCACAGCGTCTTACAGCCCACCCCGCGCGCCGATCTAGGCGTGGTGGCTGGCATATCGGAGACAAATAAGGCCCCAGCCCAGGTATTACAAGGACTTTATGCTATCGATTCGGGAGCATCTAAAGAGCTCGATTCGCAGCCTGACACACCCTCACAAGTTTCAAGCGTGACAGCCTTGGGTGATGCCTGGAGCGCTCTGGTAGGTCAGCTGATCGCCAACGAGGCAGTTGGAGCGATGGTTCGGGAATTGGGGCTGCAATCGGAGCTGCGCTCGCGCGATGACGGAATCTGGCGGCTGCGCGTAGAGCACCAATCACTGACCCAGAGTGCGGCCTGTGAAAAGCTGCAGGCGGCGGTGCAAGCGCTGGCAGGCGCTGAAGGAGCTATTCGGCTTGTGGTTGAAGTGGGTCCCGTCACCGACACGCCGGCCCGCCGCAATGCCCTCGCGCAGTCCGAGCGCCAGCGCCAGGCGGAAGAAACCATTCACAACGACCCCTTTGTGCAGGACATGGTCCGCAACTGGGGCGGAAAAGTCGTGCCGGGCAGCATCAAAGTCGCTCCCCGCAGCAAAGCCAAAGCCGGGGTCAAGCTCGGCATCGAGCCGATATGATCGATTCCAGTTTCAAGCTTAACTGAAGCTCCATTTTTAAAGGAAAAACATGTTCAATAAAGGACAACTTGCCGGACTCATGAAGCAAGCTCAAAGCATGCAGGAGAACATGAAAAAGGCTCAGGAAGAGCTGGCTTTCATTGAAGTCACGGCTGAAGCGGGCGCCGGTCTGGTCAAAGTGACCATGACCTGCAAACACGACGTTAAACGCATCGAAATTGATCCCAGTCTTTTGACCGACGACAAAGACATGCTGGAAGACCTGGTGGCTGCAGCATTCAATGCCGCCGTCAGAAAGGCTGAAGACCTGAGCCAGGAGAAGATGGGTAAGTTGACGGCTGGCATGCCCGGACTTCCGGGCGGCATGAAGTTTCCCTTTTAGAGCTGTGAGCCCCCACGGTCGCTCGGGTGGCGTTGCTCTCTGCCCTCCCGCAGGGGCCGCTGCGCCTGCGGCCCGGCGAAGCAGTTTCCGAGTCTCCGGCTGGCCAGGAGCAGGTATTAGCTTGCACCGCATGAATATCCACCATGGCTAGCTCCAATGCACTTGATGGACTGACCCAGGCGCTGCGCAAACTGCCCGGCGTCGGTGCCAAGTCGGCCGCGCGCATGGCGTTTCATCTGCTCCAGCACGACAAACCTGGCGCTTTGCAAATAGCCCGTGCGCTGGAGCATGCCGTGGCCAGCATCCGGCATTGCTCGCTTTGCAACACTTTGACCGAATTGGAGCTGTGCGGCACCTGTGCCAATCCGCAGCGCGACCGAAGCAAGCTTTGTGTCGTTGAAACGCCGGCTGATCAGGCCGCGCTGGAGCGCACGCTGGCTTACAAGGGCCTTTACTTTGTCTTGATGGGCAAGCTCAGTCCGCTCGATGGCATCGGCCCGCACGACATCGGCCTGCAAAAGCTGTTTGACCGGGTGGTACCTAAAGATGCTGAAGGCCAGGCCTTGCCACCCGACGTGCGCGAAGTGCAGGAGGTGATTCTGGCGACCAATTTCACCGCTGAAGGCGAGGCGACTGCACATGTGGTTGGCCAGGCACTGAAAAGTCGGGGTGCACAGGTGACCCGATTGGCACGCGGCGTGCCGGTTGGCAGTGAGCTGGAATACGTCGATTTGGGAACGATTGCCCATGCGCTGGTAGACCGGCGCTGAAGCTGTATTTGTCCGGTCCTGCCATAGCCTGCAGCGTTAACTGATTTGCTATTTTTGTGATAGCATCCGGCCCATTTAATACTTGGGCTCAGGGCCTAATAGGCAAATAAACATGACCTTTCCACCCCCTTTTTCGATTGCCTACTGGTGCGTTCTGGTGGCTGCTGTGCTGCCGATTGTGTGCGCGGGCATCGCCAAGTACGGCATGTTCAGCAAGTCACCCCGGGAGGGAGGCTTTGACAACCATCAACCTAGGGCGTGGCTGGCGCGTCAAACGGACTGGCGCGCGCGGGCCAATGCTGCCCAGGCCAATACGTTTGAGGCCCTGCCTTTCTTTTTTGCGGCCGTCATCATTGCGCACCAATTGCAAGCCCGGCAAGCTGCTCTGGATATCTTGGCTTTCATGTTCGTGGTGCTGCGCATCGCCTACGTCGTGATGTACGTAGCAGACATGGCAAAAACCAGGTCAGCTGTCTGGTCACTGGCCTTGCTGATCAATATCATGATTCTTTTTTCAGGCTACCGCTGAGCTTTTGGCGCGAGACCCACCTGGTTCGGTGAAAACCCGC
>JANOLL010000344.1:0-1541 GCA_031419775.1 Polaromonas sp.
CGTCTTGCGCCGCCCATTGCTACAAAAGTGGGAGCTGGTTACGAACAATTTGCGAGACCTGATGGCCAAAAGCACCAAGAAGAAAGCAGCGTATACCGGGCCGCCGGGCGCACCTTCAAGGCCACGCCGGGCGACAAGGCGTACCAAGAGGCAGACAGGCTTTTTAAAGCCTGGCTGGCCGAACTGGCGGAGTTCCGCGTGCTCGACCCGGCCTGTGGCAGTGGCAACTTTCTGTTCCTGGGCTTGAATGCGCTCACTGTCGTGGAACACCAAAGCCACCTCGACGCCGCCGCCTGCGGGCTCGACCGCGAGGCCGATTTGGTGACCGGCCCGCACAACCTGCTGGGCATCGAACTCAACGAATACGCCGCCGAACTGGCCCGCGTGACGGTGTGGATAGGCGAATTGCAATGGCGCTTGGCGCACGGCTTGGAATTCAAGCAGAACCCCGTCTTGGAGCCGCTGGAGCATATTGAGTGCCGGGACGCGTTGATTGCCTTCCCGGCCGCAGGCCAAGGCGCGGTGGAAGCGCCCTGGCCCAAGGCCAGCGTGGTGATTGGGAATCCGCCGTTTTTGGGTGGCAGCAAGAAGCGACGCGAGCTGGGCGATGCCTACTTTGAGGCACTGGACACCGTATTTACTGGCCGTGTTCCTGGCGGCGCGGACTTGGTTTGTTATTGGTTCGATAAAGCCCTCAAGCAAATAGTTGAATCAGGGTTAGGTGCGGCGGGCCTTGTTGCAACTCAGGCAGTGCGGGCGGGTAGCAATAGGGTCGTGCTTGACGCATTGGTCCGCGACACCTCGATTTTCAGCGCTTGGTCGGACGAGCCGTGGGTGAACGACGGAGCAGCTGTCCGCGTATCTTTAGTCAGTTTCGGTGCAGTCGAGGAAAGTGAACTCAACGGTCAACCTGTAAAACGAATTACTTCGGACCTTCGAGGCCTTGCGGAAGTTAACCTCACAACTGCAAAACGGCTTGAAGAAAATTTGAGTCGCGCATTCAAGGGTGCCGAAAAGAGCGGTGACTTTGATGTGCCGGGCGACATAGCCAGAAACTGGCTAAGACAACCAAATCCGCATGGAAAATCAAGTGCGGAAGTCTTGCGTCCTTGGTTCAACGGCAGCGATCTCACGGACTCGCGCCCAAAAGATCATTGGGTCGTCGATTTTGGAGTCCGCACTACCAAGGAAGAAGCAGCGCTGTTTGAAAAACCTTTTGCTCATGTTGTAACGGCAGTAAAGCCAAGTCGTTTAAGTAACGACGATCGCGGGCGTCGGGAAAACTGGTGGCGATTCGGCAGAAATGGCGCAGATATGCGAGCAGGGGTAGCGGGGCTGAGTCGTTACTTGGTCACTGTGCGTACCGCTAAGCACCGGGCGTTTGTATGGTTTGGACCGGCATGTTCGCCTGATTCACGCCTCTTTGTAATTGCTAGCGGGGACGACACCACCTTTGGTGTGCTATCAAGTCGAATTCATGAAGTCTGGTCTCTGGCCATGGCCTCCATGCACGGCGTAGGCAACGACCCCACCTACAACGC
>JANOLL010000345.1:0-2254 GCA_031419775.1 Polaromonas sp.
CTGCCTCCAAAGGTGCACCCAAAGTTCTTTTTGGTTTTCATGCCGTGGGCGTGCGCATCAAGACCGCCCCAAAGTCGGTACTGGAGGTGTTTTTTGACGTGTCGCGGCGCGATGCGAGGATGCGACAGTTCACCGACCGCACCCGCGAGGCTGGCATTCGACTGAGTGAATCCGACGGGTTGCGGCTGGCCAAAATGTGTGGGAGTCATGGTCATCAGGGCGTGGTGGCCCGGGTCGACCCGTTGGCGCTGGTCACCTCGCTCGATGAGTTGCTGGAGCAACTTGAAGCCCAAGCCATGCAACAGCCTTTGCTGCTGGTGCTGGACGGCGTGACCGACCCGCACAATCTCGGGGCTTGCCTTCGGGTGGCAGATGGGGCGGGTGCGCACGCTGTGATTGCGCCCAAAGACCACGCGGCCGGCATCAACGCCACGGTGGCCAAGGTTGCAAGCGGTGCGGCCGAAACCATGCCTTATTTCATGGTGACCAATCTGGCACGCACGCTGGGTGAGTTGAAAGAACGCAATATCTGGTGCATAGGCACCAGCGATGACGCCAGCAAAACGATTTACGATGTGAACCTCACGGGTGCTGTGGCGCTCATACTCGGAGCAGAAGGTGAGGGCATGCGCCAGTTGACTCGCAAGACTTGTGACGAGCTGGTCAGCATTCCCATGCAGGGAGCAGTTGAGAGCCTGAACGTATCAGTGGCCAGCGGCGTGTGTCTGTACGAGGCCGTTCGGCAGCGGCTCCGCGTGTCTAGCCTGGCGTGACACTGTGGTGCTATCTCTACTTCTAAATCAGTCCGAACCAGCCCAGCACAGCGCCAGCACCCAATAGCCACAGCAGGTGCATTCGGGTGCGCCAAACCACAAGGGTTGCCGCTACGGTTACGAGCCAGACCGGCCAGTCCTGAAGCGATCCGCCGGCGTGGCCGTTTGCACTGGCCAGAATCCAGCCTGTGGCCACCAGCAGTGCCACCACGATAGGCGCCATGCCTTGCTTGAAGGCGCGGACCGCCCGCAACTCCCGGTTGCGGTGGCCCCATTGGGAGGCGAGAAAGGTCAGCGTGCTGCTCGGGATCAATATGCCCAGCATGGACAGCGTGACGCCCAGCAGGCCCCACAGCATGCCCCCGGCATTGATTCCCACATTCCAGCCCATGAGGGCAATAAAAAGTACATTGGGGCCGGGTGCCGCCTGCGCGATCGCCACCGACGCATTGAACTGGGCATCGGTCAGCCAGTGCCGCTGGTCGACCAGAAATCGATGCATGTCGGGCGTGGTCGAAATCGCGCCACCAATCGACAACAGCGACAAGGACAGGTAATGACCAAACAGGGCGATCCAGTCCTGCACGGCCAGCGTCAGCTGCGGTGCGGTCACGGACGGAGCTTTCTGAAAGCCAGCGTGCAGCCCACCATGCCGAGGCCTGGCAACACATACACGAGCGGCCAGCGTAGCAACGCGACGCAAACAAAACAAGCCAGGCCAAGCGCCACGCAAACCGGCAGACCCAGCGCATTTTTATACAGTGCACTCATCAGTTTCAGACCAGTCGCCACCACCAGGCCAGCAGCTACCGCACTCATGCCGCGCAAGGCGCCTGCCACACCAGGGTGACTGGCGAATTGTGCATAGAGGAGTGCCAGCAGCAAGACCAACACCAGGGGTACGGCGAGCAGTCCGGCCAGCGCTGCCAGGGCACCTTTCAGACCGAAATAGCGCGCACCTATCATCAGTGCCAGGTTGATCACATTGGGTCCGGGCATGATTTGCGCGACAGCCCATTCCTCGACGAATTCTTCCCGTGTCATCCAGCGCTTTTTCTCCACCAGTTCTCGCTGCACCACAACCAACACTCCGCCGAAACCCTGCAGGGCCAGCAAGGTGAAAGACACAAACAGGTCGCTCAGCGATTGGGGTTGCCGGCGGTCTTCTGGGGCAAGCGTAGTCATCCGCGGATTATCACCGGGCACTTGATGCGTGAGCGGCGCAAGCCAGGGTACTCAAACCGCGCGAAAATACAGGCTGCTGAAACCTTCAAAGATTTTCCATGTCCACTGTGCTGAAGATTGACTTTGTGTCTGATGTGTCCTGTCCCTGGTGTGTGATTGGCCTCAGATCACTGGATCAGGCGCTGGAGCGTGTCCAAGCCGACATCCGTGCCGAGCTGCGCTTTCAGCCGTTTGAGCTCAATCCGCAGATGCCCGCTGAAGGCCAGGACATCACCGAGCATCTGACCCAAAAATAC
>JANOLL010000346.1:0-3416 GCA_031419775.1 Polaromonas sp.
ATTGACCGCATCGGCCCGGAATGGCACGACTTGTCCAAGCGCGCCAAAGACATGGGCAGCGCGGCCGTGCTGCTCAGCGTGCTGCTGTGCGCCGCCACCTGGGTTTTGGCATTATTTGAACGGTTTGCAAGCTAAGCAAAATCATGAGCATTGAGTCGGTCTTGACGACCCAGGTAGCTTTTTCAGTCTGTGTGTACTGTGGCTCGCGCCTGGGTCACCAGAGAGAATTTGCAGCGGCGGCGGCCCAGGTCGGTCATTGGATAGGCGCCCACGGTGGGCAGTTGGTTTATGGCGGTGGGCGGAATGGCTTGATGGGCGTGATGGCAGATGCCACCCTGGCTGCGGGGGGCCGGGTGATCGGCGTTATTCCACGGGCACTGGTCGAAAAGGAATGGGCCCACAGCGGCTGCACCGAGCTGCATATCGTTGAGACTATGCACGAACGCAAACGCATCATGGCTGAGCGTGCCGATGCGTTTTTAGCCCTGCCAGGCGGGATTGGCACCCTTGAGGAGTTTTTCGAGACCTGGACCTGGCGGCAGCTTGGTTACCACGACAAACCCGTCGGTTTGCTCAACCTCAATGGTTACTACGACAAGCTGCTGGCATTTTTGCAAGCATCGGTCAACGACGGCTTCATGAACGATTGGCTGATGGATCTGGTCCGCACCGGCAATGAAGTCGAGCCTTTGCTGCAGGATCTGGTGCAGGCCGCGGGCTTGAGCGCCAGCGTGACCCGGCTAGACCAGATTTAAACTGCGGCTTCGTTGATTTCGCCTGTGCGAATGCGCACCACCTGCTCGACGCTGGTGATAAATATCTTGCCATCGCCAATCTTGCCGGTACGGGCGGCACGCACGATGGCCTCCACACAACGATCAACCTCAGCGCTGTTAACCACCACCTCCACTTTTACCTTGGGCAAAAAGTCGACCACATACTCGGCGCCGCGGTAAAGCTCGGTATGCCCCTTCTGTCGTCCAAAACCCTTAACTTCAGTGACCGTCAAGCCGGTCACGCCGCACTCGGCGAGTGCTTCCCGCACTTCTTCCAGCTTGAAGGGTTTGAGGATGGCGGTAATTTGTTTCACTCAGATCTCTCCGTTGATTGTCGAGGAATGTCGGGGAAGCCCTGCCGAATGGAAAGTGGCATCGGCAGTTAGGCACGAAATTTACTGGTGATAGGGTAGCGCCAATCCTTGCCAAAACTCCTGTGGGTTACCCGGATGCCCACCGGGGCCTGGCGCCGTTTGTATTCATTGATCTTGATCAGCCGCGTCACGCGTTCAACCATCGCCGGGTCAAACCCGGCAGCGACTATGGTGTCAATCCCTTGATCGTTTTCCATGTAACGCTCCAATACCGCGTCCAATACCTCGTACGGCGGCAAGCTGTCCTGGTCGGTCTGGTCGGCGCGTAGTTCAGCGCTGGGTGGCCGCGTGATGATGCGCTCGGGAATCGGCTGTCTACCTGTGCCATAGGGGTCGTTTGCATTGCGCCAGCGCGCCAGCCGGAAGACTGTGGTTTTGAGCAAATCCTTGATGACGGCAAAGCCGCCCGCCATGTCGCCGTAGAGGGTGCAATAGCCAGTGGCCATTTCGCTTTTGTTTCCGGTCGTCAGCACAATGCCGCCAAACTTGTTGGACAGAGCCATGAGAAATACGCCGCGAATGCGGGCCTGAATGTTCTCTTCAGTGGTGTCTTCGGGCAGCCCCGCGAATTCGCCTGCCAGCGAGGCCTTAAACGCATTGAACTGCGGAACGATAGACAGCTCGTCGTAGCGCACCTTGAGGCGTTGCGCCATCTCTCGGGCGTCCATCCAGGATATGTCGGCCGTGTAAGGCGAGGGCATCATCAGCGTACGCACCCGGTCCGGTCCCAGTGCATCCACTGCGATGGCCAATACGAGAGCCGAATCAATGCCGCCCGACAGCCCAAGAATTGCGCCCGGGAAACCATTTTTCCCAAGATAGTCGCGTACCCCCAGCACCAGCGCGTCCCACAGGTCGGCATCGTCGCTGCGCTCGGGTGCCGTACTTGCTATCATTTTAATAGCCGCATTCGTCCGTTCCACCTGGACCTGAAACAGATTTTCCTTGAAACTTTCGGCTCTTCCCGCCAGCGATCCATCGGCTTGTAGCGCGAAAGATCGGCCTTCAAAAACAATCTCATCCTGTCCGCCGACCAGATGGGCGTAAATCAGCGGCAGACCTGTAGCCTGCGTCCGATTCCGCATCATCAGCTCTCGCTCACCGCCTTTACCAACGTGGAACGGCGAGGCATTGATCACCACCAGCAACTCGGCGCCAGCCGCCTGGGCCAGCCGCGCCGGCTCTTCAAACCAGGCGTCTTCGCAAATTAACAGGCCAATGCTGGTGCTTGCACCGTTTTCATCATCTGCCTGAAAAACACAAGTACCCTGCCCTGGCGTGAAATAACGACGCTCATCAAAAACCTGGTAGTTGGGCAACTCGCGCTTGGCATAGGTTTCGACAACGCGGCCCTCGCGCAGCACGCGGGCGGCGTTGTGGCGCTGCTGAATCGCCATGCTTTTGGTACGCAAGCCGCGTTCGGCCTCGTCGCCCTCGCCAGTGTTGCCCCGGGTTGGCGTTCCGACCACCACCGTCAAGCCTTTTAACCCGGCCAGCTCGCGGGCCACTGTATTAACGGCATCATCACAGGCTTGGATAAACGAGGTGCGTAAAAAGAGGTCTTCAGCCGCGTAGCCGCAAATCGCCAGCTCCGGTGTGAGCACCAAACGAACGCCCACCGCATAGGCCGAACGCGCAGCATCGATGATTTTTTTTGCGTTTCCGGGCATGTCGCCCACGCAGTAGTTCAATTGGGCGACGCAGATTTTGAGAGTCATGAAAAAGAAGAGTACCGATCGGGCCGAGCTCGCCGAAGCCATCCTCACGCCAATTCAGCCAACCGTAAACGGGCACTGGTCAGACAGGGGATGGTGTGCCTGAAAAAGATTATGTCATTCGCGTTTTGACTTCGCCGCTGGAGGTCAATCGGGAGGACTGGAATGGGCTGCTGGCAGAGCAAAGTCAGGACGGCATTCTCAATCCGTTCATGCGCCATGAATACCTCGCGGCCATGCACCTCAGTGGCAGCGCCGATCCTAAAACAGGCTGGACAACGCGTTTTGTGACCCTCTGGCAAGGCGACACGCTGGCCGCAGCGTGCCCGCTGTACCTTAAGCGCCACTCTTATGGCGAGTATGTGTTTGACCACGCCTGGGCCAATGCCTACCAGCAGCATGGCCTGGCCTATTACCCCAAGGCGCTGGTGGCGGTACCTTTCACACCAGTACCCGGCCCGCGTCTGTTGGCTAGAAATGCGGCCGAGCGTGCACTTCTGGTCAATACTCTGATCGGCTGGTGTGAGCAACAAAAACTGTCGTCGCTGCAC
>JANOLL010000347.1:0-3224 GCA_031419775.1 Polaromonas sp.
GATCGAAGAAGCGACCAGCGACTACGACCGTGAAAAGCTGCAAGAGCGCGTGGCCAAGCTGGCCGGCGGTGTTGCCGTGATCAAGGTTGGCGCTGCCACCGAAGTCGAAATGAAAGAGAAAAAAGCCCGCGTTGAAGACGCTCTGCACGCTACCCGCGCTGCCGTGGAAGAAGGAATTGTTGCCGGTGGCGGCGTGGCACTGCTGCGTGCCAAGCAGACCGCTGGCGCCATCAAGGGTGACAACGCTGACCAGGACGCCGGTATCAAGCTGGTGTTGAAAGCCATCGAAGCCCCCCTGCGCGAGATCGTTTACAACGCAGGCGGCGAAGCCTCTGTGGTGGTGAACGCCGTTCTGGCCGGCAAGGGCAACTACGGCTTCAACGCTGCCAACGATACCTACGGCGACATGATCGAAATGGGTATTCTGGACCCCACAAAGGTAACCCGTACGGCACTGCAAAACGCAGCGTCTGTCGCCAGCCTGATGCTGACGACCGAAGCCATGATTGCTGAAGCACCAAAAGAAGAAGCAGCTGGCGGCGGTATGGGCGGCGGCGGCGACATGGGTGGTATGGGCGGCATGGGCGGCATGGGCATGTAATGCACTATGTCCCGTTCGCACGGAACGCGTAGCCCTACACGTCCTGCTGCGAATCGCCGACAACCTCAAACCCGCAGAGCGAAAGCCTGCGGGTTTTTCTTTGATCGTTTGGCCTTCATTTGCCTGGCTATTCAGTGCAGTCAATAGCGGGGCACGAACCGATCAGGGCGTTCGGCATGGCGGCATTGCGCCAACCAGAACCGACTCAGCCACGACACGAGCCAATACGACATCTGGCGCACCCGCATGCCGCGTTGCAGGACGTCCGGTAAGGTTGCAAGGCGGTTTTCCGGTTGGAATGTCTGCAGCATGATGAACTCCCTAATTGGTTGGTGTCACGGAGTTCATTGAACTGCTGAGAGGCCCCTGCCGCAGGGGTCGATTGTCCCGAGTCGGGCAAAGAGCGTGTCAAAAAGCCGGGACAGGCGTCCCGACCGGACTCTGAAGCCTTAGCGCGGTAACGGTGACATGCCAAAACCTGCTTCACGCGCGCGCACGATGGCCTGGGCGCGCGTGGCGACGTCAAGTTTGTCAAACACCGCTGAGACCTTGTTGCGCACCGTTTTCTCTGTCAGCTTGAGATGCGCTGCAATTTGCAGGTTGTCCAGACCATGGGCAAGCAGCTCCAGCAGTTCACGCTCACGCGGCGTCAAGCCGGCAAATGCCGATGCCGGCCGTGGCAAGGGGTCGTTTGCAGCCAGAAACGCATTGATTTCATTGAAGCATTGGGCAAAAGCCGGCTCGGACTCCAGCAACACATGGTTGCGACTTTCCAGTGGCACAAAGCGAGCACCGGGTATCAATCCTGCGAAACGGCGTCCCTCCTCGAAAGGGACGCGGGCATCCCCGCGCGCATGCAGCACCAAGGTGGGACAAACAATGCTGGCCGCCAGCAGGCTTACATCGATTTGTCCAAAGGCAGCAATCGTGCGGGCAGCATGTTCAGGGCTGGTGGTCAGACGTTCCAGGTCGTTGAACCAGGTTATCTGCTCGGGTGTGCCCTCCGGTAAGAACAGCGAGGTAAACACCTGACGAAAAGCCGGGTTGTCGCGTCCCCAGCCGACCTCAATCATGTCGAGCAACAACTGGAATTCCCTGATTTGCTCAGGCGTCGGATCCCGACGCATCAAGCCGCGCGCATAGCCGCCAAGAATCACAATTGAGGAAACACGCTCTGGATGTCGAGCGGCATAGGCGATAGATACTGCACCACCTTGCGAGCATCCGAACAGGGCAAAACGCTCCAGCCCGGCAGCATCCACAACCGCTTCCAGGTCGGCAACCCAGGCGTCAAGCGTCAGCGGCGCCGACGTGCGGTCCGATAGACCGCAACCGCGCCCGTCGTAGCGAAGGAGCATGCCCTCGCGGCTGAGCTCGGTCAGCCAGGGTCGCCAGACAGGGCTGTCCAGATCGTAGTCCAGGTGCGTCAGGAAATGAGCCACGCGTACCCTCGGCGACCCTTCGCCGGTGGTGGCGTAAGCAATGCGCAGGCCATCCTGGTTCGTGCAAAAGCGGATCGTTTGATGCAGCTTGCTCATACTGGCCTCAACTTGGCCACGACATCATGCTATTCCGCATGCAGCACACTGGCACATCACCTCATCTGCCCGCCATCCGCATGGCCCGGTCGTAGTAAGACAGATCGAGGAATTTCGCGGGGTCTGGCGCACGCCCGCCGCCCTGACCTTCCATCTCTGCGCGAATGGCCAGGACGTTGTTGAAGCCTTCAAGGTTGAAACGTGCATCGCGCGCCAGCCCAAAGCCGGGCGTCATCAGGGCTTCATAGCTCTGGGCCGCCACGGCAGTCGGCAGTTTGAAGCGGTCTTCCAGCAACTTGATCATCTCGACGCGGTTGACAGGATTCATGGCATATCGGGTGCCTTCAATGTAAGCGGCCATATAGCGCTCGAGCGCAGAGGCATTTGCAGCGGCCCACGCCCGCATCACAAAAGCGCCCGAAGCTTGGTAAGGCCCGGCCAACTCGGTAGCGCGGCCCAGACTCTTGATACCTCGCTCACGCACGGTGAATGAGAACGGCGGATTAACCATGCCGGCTGCCAGTTCCGGATCGCTGACCATTGCCGCAGAGCGCCCCTGGGTTCCGCCAGCAAGTTTGAGGGTGTAGTCACGCCCCTCGATCAGGCCCTTGTTCTTGAGAATTTTTTTGGCCACCAGGGCGTATGCTGTGTTGGGTGCGTCCACCGCCAGCGACTTACCACGAATATCCGCAAAAGTCGTGATTTCGGGACGGACCATAAACTCGTTCATGCCAGAGTCGCCGCCCATCACGATGACAGTGTCGTTTTTGGCCACTTCAACCATCGCCACGGCATTGTCCACCGCAGCGTGCGCAATTTCAAAACGACCAGCCGGGAGACCGGCGCGTTGCGCTTCAGAGTTCGGCGTATTCTGCACTTCGATCGTCACACCGCGCTTGGCAAAGAAACCTTTGTCCAGCGCAGCCAGCAGCGGCAAATTGCTGGAACCAGGGAACACATTGACCCTCAGTGTCACAGGTGGCGGTGGTGCAGGCGGGGCAGCACAACCGGCAGCGATGAGGCACCCCAAAAGGGCACTTGTCATAAGAATTCGACGATGCATGTTCTTTGTCTCCAGCGTTGTT
>JANOLL010000348.1:0-4593 GCA_031419775.1 Polaromonas sp.
ACCCAGTTTGCTTCCCTGTTCAGCAAGCCGATCGCTGAAAATGGTTTTAACCAGCCGGCCGCGATGTTGGCCACGCGGCATTTGCTGCACCAGCTTGAACCGGGCCGGACTGACCGATTACCCGGTGTGCCGCCAACTCCCCCTGGTGCGCCGCGCATGGAAGTGGAGATGGAAGGTAGCCGGCCGACTCTGGCGTCCGCCGTCAAGGCGCTCGATGTTGCCAATGCTGCAGTTCCCATCGCACCGGCCAAATTGCCCGGCATCACCATCGGCAACGGCGATGTGCTGATTGCTGCGATCACCAGTTGCACCAACACCTCCAACCCCAGTGTGTTGCTGGCAGCTGGTTTGCTGGCCAAGAAAGCGGTTGAGGCGGGCTTGAAAGTGCAGCCGCACATCAAGACCTCACTGGCCCCCGGTTCTCGAATTGTCACCGAGTATCTGCGTGATGCGGGCTTGCTGCCCTATCTTGAAAAGCTCGGCTTCGCGTTGGTAGGTTACGGCTGCACCACCTGTATCGGCAATGCGGGTGACCTCACGCCCGAGATCAACGAGGCCATTGGCGAGAGCGATCTGGTGTGCGCGGCGGTGCTTTCTGGTAACCGGAATTTTGAAGCGCGCATCCATCCCAACCTGAAAGCCAACTTTCTCGCCAGCCCGCCTCTGGTGGTGGCTTATGCAATTGCTGGAACGGTCATGCGCGACCTGATGACCGAGCCGGTAGGCCAGGGCAGGGGTGGCAAGGATGTCTACCTCGGGGACATCTGGCCGACCAGCGACGAGATTGCAAGCCTGATGAAGTACGCCATGAATGGCCAGGCCTTCCGTGCCAATTACGCCAAGGTCAAAACCGATCCCGGTAAACTCTGGGAAAAAATCAAGGGTGTGAGCGGTACAAGCTACACCTGGCCCCAAAGCACTTATATTGCCGAGCCGCCTTTCTTCGAAGGATTTGCTATGGAAAATATAGCACATAGCGCACATAGCCAGGGTGCTGCCGGGCAATCCGATGCTGATTCGGTGACCGGTGCCCGCATCATGGCGTTGTTTGGCGATTCGATCACCACCGACCATATCTCACCGGCAGGATCCATCAAGGCCTCATCGCCGGCGGGCCTGTGGCTCCAAGCGCATGGTGTGTTGAAGCCGGACTTCAACAGCTACGGTTCGCGCCGTGGCAACCACGACGTGATGATGCGCGGCACCTTTGCGAATGTGCGGATTAAAAACCTGATGATTCCCGCAGCCGCCGATGGCTCGCGCGAAGAAGGTGGGGTCACGCTGTTCCAGCCCAAGACGGGCCTCGGTGATGCAAGCGCTGGCGAAAAAATGTTTATCTATGACGCGGCGATGAAATACATGGCCGAGGGAACCCCCACCGTCATCTTTGCAGGGGAAGAATATGGCACCGGCTCGTCACGCGACTGGGCCGCCAAGGGCACCCAGCTGCTGGGTATCAAGGCCGTGGTGGCGCGCAGCTTTGAGCGCATTCACCGCAGCAATCTGGTCGGCATGGGCGTGCTGCCGCTGCAGTTCAAGCCGGGCGAGTCCTGGCAAACCCTGGGGCTCACCGGGGCAGAGCTTATCGATATCGTTGCGCATCCGGAACTCAAGCCGCAAAGTGACGCGCGGCTGGTCATCACCCACTCGGATGGCTCACGCCAGGACGTGCGAGTCACGCTGCGTATCGACACACCGATTGAAGTGGATTACTACCGCAACGGCGGCATCTTGCCATTCGTTCTCAGGCAGCTGCTGGCGGCATGAGAGGCACGGCGCTGATTGCCGGCGGTGGCATTGGCGGGCTGGCTTCGGCCTTGGCGGCCTCCCGTGCCGGCTGGGACGTCAAGCTGCTGGAGCGCACGCCCAGTTTCAGTGAGGTCGGTGCCGGCATTCAGCTGGGCCCCAACGTCGTCAAGGTGCTGCGTGGCTGGGGGCTGGCCGATGCGCTGGAGGCTGTGGCGGCGTTTCCTGAACAGCTGCAGGTGCGCAGTGCGGTGTCGGGCAAGGTGCTGTCAGAGCTGCGGCTAGGCGGTGTGATGGCCGAGCGCTACGGTGCACCCTACCTCACCGTGCATCGTGTTGACCTGCATGGCGTCCTGCTTTCGGCTGTGCAGCGGCAAATAGGCGCCACGCTTCGCCTCAACACGCCGGTGCAAAGCTTCAGTCAAAACGCTCAGTCGGTCACCGCGCAAACGGCAGGTGGACCAGCGCTGGACGGTGACGTTCTGTTGGGTGCCGACGGTTTGTGGAGCGCCGTAAGGCAGCAGTTGCTAGGCGATGGGCCGCCGCGACGCACCGGCCATCTGGCTTACCGGGCACTGGTGGCGCAAAATCACTTGCCCGAACAACTCAGAAGCCAGCATGTCACGGTCTGGCTCGGTCCTCGTATGCATTGCGTGCACTATCCGGTGAGAAACGGTGAGGGGCTCAACATGGTTGCGTTTGTGCATGGGCAAGTTGGCAAGGACTTGCATGGCTGGGACCATAGCGCCAATGCGACGGATTTGGTCAGTGCACTGGCGGGCAGCTGCACTGGCTTGCAGGACCTGGTGCGGGCGGTGCCAGACTGGCGCCTATGGGTCATGCATGACCGCGCGCCGATTGAAAAGGCTGGCCAGCAGGCGATTGGGCGGGTCGCCCTGCTCGGCGATGCAGCTCATCCGATGCGCCCCTACCTGGCCCAGGGGGCCGGTATGGCGCTGGAAGATGCAGCTGCATTGGGAGTGGCATTGGCCTCGGTGCGGAACTCGCGGCAAGAGGTACCGGCAGCGCTTGAGCGTTATGCACAAAGCCGCTGGCAGCGCAACGCCAGAGTCCAGGCCAGGGCCATGCGGAATGGCCAACTTTTTCATGCCCATGGCCTGCTGCGCTGGGGCCGCGATATTTCACTCAGACTACTTGGCGAAAAACTGCTCGACATACCGTGGCTCTATGGTGCGACCCCCAAAGTGTTGTGATGCGGGGTGTAGGATGACCTCAGTTGAGGCGACGGTCAGCATGGGCGGTCGGGCACAATCCGGGGAAAGCGACGCTGCCGCCATCAGACTGATTTTTTCACGCATTGGAAAACACCCATGACCAACTCCAAAGAAGAAAACCCCAAGGTTGCACTCGTGACTGGCGCCGGCACCGGCATTGGTAAAGCGGTTGCGTTGGGTCTGCTGCAAGCTGGATACAGCGTGGTGCTCGCGGGTCGCCGTAGGCAGCCCCTGGAAGAGGTAGCCGCCGAGTCTGGCAACGAGCGGGCCTTGCCCGTTTCCACCGATGTGGGCAATCCAGAATCGGTCGCAGCCTTGTTCAAGACTATTGAAGAAAAGTTCGGACGCATCGATGTTTTGTTCAACAACGCCGGCGTGAGCGGCATGGGCATGACCTTTGAGGACATTACGTTTGAACAATGGCAAAACGTCGTCAACATCAACCTGACGGGCTCGTTTTTATGTGCGCAAGGCGCCTTCAGGATGATGAAGGACCAGCTCCCGCAAGGCGGCCGCATCATCAACAACGGCTCGATTTCTGCGCACGCGCCTCGGCCCGGTTCTGCGCCCTACACGGCGACCAAACACGCCATCACGGGCTTGACCAAGGCGTTGTCTCTCGATGGCCGCAAATACAACATCGCCTGTGGACAAATCGATATCGGCAATGCCATGACCGAGCTCGCTGCCCGCATGGCCAAGGGCGTACCCCAGGCCAACGGCGAGATTGCCATCGAACCGATGATGGATGTCAGGGAGGTCGCCGATGCGGTGGTACATATGGCTTCCCTGCCCTTGTCGACTAACGTGCAGTTCATGACCATCATGGCCACCAAGATGCCGTTCGTCGGTCGAGGTTGACGCGCTCGGGCTAGTTGATGCGACCCAGCAAAAGGAACTCCATGAGTGCCTTTTGGACGTGCATCCGGTTTTCAGCTTCGTCCCACACCACAGACTGCGGACCGTCAATCACGTCGGCCTGCACTTCTTCACCGCGATGCGCAGGCAAGCAGTGCATGAACAGCGCATCGGCCTTGGCTTCGCGCATCATTTCGGAATCCACGCACCAGTCTGCAAAGGCTTTTTGACGGGTGGCGTTTTCGGACTCGTAACCCATGCTGGTCCAGACGTCGGTGGTCACCAGGTCGGCACCGGCGCAGGCCTGCATCGGGTCCTTGAAAACCCGGTAGCTTTCAGCTGAACGAATGCCTGCGACCGACTGGTCCACCTCATAGCCGCCCGGTGTACTCAGGTGCACGGTAAAGCCCAGAATCTCGCTGGCCTGCAGCCAGGTGTTGGCCATGTTGTTGCCGTCGCCGACCCAGGCAACCGTTTTGCCCTGGATCGAACCGCGGTGCTCAATGTAGGTGAAGATGTCCGCCAGAATCTGGCAGGGATGAAACTCGTTGGTCAGCCCATTGATAACAGGTACCCGTGAATACTCGGCAAAGCGGTCAATACGGGTCTGCTCGAAGGTGCGAATCATCACCAGGTCCACCATGCGGCTGATCACTCTGGCGCTGTCTTCAATCGGTTCGGCACGGCCTAGCTGGCTGTCACCCGTGGTGAGGTTGACCACACTGCCACCCAGCTGGTACATGCCCGCTTCAAA
>JANOLL010000349.1:0-2829 GCA_031419775.1 Polaromonas sp.
GCCTTGACCAGCTCAAGCGGCAATTGGACATGGGTTTTGTCAAAGGCCTGCTGGGTACCGTGGAGGATGGCCACCAGATTCACCACGACATCGTGCTCGGCCAGCAGCCGCGTCAGCGCGACGCTGTCATGCGGACGCAGCTCGGCGACATCCACCAGGGGCAGCATTTGCAGGTGGCGGGCGTTTTCGCGGCGGCGTGTCACCACGGTGGCGCGGCAGGAGCGTTCGGCCAGTTTTTCGCACAGATGGCGGCCGACAAAGCCGGTGCCGCCAAGGATCAGGATTTTGTTCATGGACATTGGGAATTTCAGCAATCGATCGGGTCAGCTGCGTGGGCTCAAGGCAGTGTCTTGTCAGGCTCGGGCTGGCTGGCGTCGCGCGGGCCCACGCTGCCCAGACGCGCCTTGAGGGATTGCGGCTGGCCTGTCAGCAGCGCTGCATAGCTGGTGGTATTGGCCAGCACCTTTTTCACATAGTCGCGGGTCTCGCTGAAGGGTACGTTTTCAGCCCAGATGGCGGCTTCCATGGTCGGGCTGCCAGATGGCCCGCGCCAGGTGCGCGGACGTCCCGGACCGGCGTTGTAGGCCGCAGCGGCCAGGGGCAGGGAGCCAGACAGGTCATCGAGCACCAGCTTGAGGTAACCGGTGCCAATGGCGATATTGGTGTCGCGGTCGTTGATCTGGTCGGCGGTAAAACCGGTCATGCCAATGCGGCGGGCGGTTTCTCTAGCCGTGGCGGGCATCACCTGCATCAGTCCCGACGCGCCCACGCCGGAGCGTGCGTCCATCACAAAACGGCTTTCCTGCCGGATCAGCCCATACACGTAGGCCGGGTCGAGGTTGATGCTTTGCGCCCGCCTGACCACGGCCTCGCGAAACGGCATGGGAAAGCGCTGTTCGAAGTCGATCTCGCGTTTGGTCCGCTCGCTGGTGTTGATGCAGCGGTCCCAGATCTGGCGGTCACAGGCAAACTGGGCGGCGGCCAGCAACTCGCGGTCATTCATGCCCCCTGTTTTGGCTAAATTGGTGCTGTAGTTCCACTCGCGTACCCCCTCCGAGCGCAAGCCGATGGCGATCGCGTAGGCTGCCCGGTTCAGTCCGGCATTGAGCCGAGCGGCTTCTTTTTCTTCGGTACTGAGCGGTGCCGGTTTTGGGGGCACCGTGACCCGCTGGCCGAGCTCTTCAAGTGCCAGTTGTTCGTAAAAGCCGCGCGTCGACGCGATCGATTGCATCAAGGCCAGCGCTTCTGCACGCTGGGGTGCGATGGCAGGCGCGCCGGTCCCTGCCGCCGCGGCGGGTACCGCATTGGCTGGCAGGGTCGCGAGCAGTGCTCGTGCTTTCCAGTAGGTCCAGCTCGGCTCGTTGCGTGCTTCCGGGCTCATGGCGTTGATGCTCTGCAGCACCAGCGTCCAGGCGGGCTGGCTGCTGCCACGCAGGGCTGCACGCACTTTCCAGCCCAGCATCTCATCGGTCAGATCACTGTCCTTGCTGACCTTTGCAAAATAGGCGAGCGCCTGGCTGGCTGGCACAGTGCCCAGGCGGGTCGCGGTTTGCTTGCCAATCACGCCCCACACCCAGTTGCGCTCCTCAGGCGTCAGCTGGCTACCCCATTTGTTGTCCATCATGCTGGCAGCGCCTTCCGCATCGGTGGACGCCAGGCGTATTAGCGCGAGGGTGATCAGCTCCTTCCGGGTCTTGCGAATAGCGATGGATTTTTCGCTGAGAAACTTTGCCGGGCTGCTGAACAGTTCAGTCAACAGGGCAACCGATTCGGGCGAAATGAGGGTCACCGCATCGCGCGCGGCGCGCGGCCGGTTGGCTTCGGCTGCCAGTCGGGCTTTTTGCCAGACATCGTCTGCCGTCAGGTTTTTGCTGCCGACCAGGCGCTCGGCCGCAGCGGTGCAACCATCGTCGGCGTCGCGCTGGGACAACCAGTTCTTGCGCACGTCTTCGGCCACGCGCAGGGCACTGCCGGGGTTTTTCAAATGCTCCACCAGCAGGGCATAGCAACGCACTTCCTTGTCGTCACCCATGCGGTAGTTCGGATGCTCGGCAGCAAAGTTGGTCCAGTCGCGGCGCTGGCCCAGCAGCAGCAGCCAGTCATTGCGCAAACGGTCTTCCTGGTAGCTGCCGGCATAGCGGGCGACGAAGTTCTGGACTTCCGGGTCGCTCGCCTCTGCCAGCCTGGCCTTGAGTTCCCAGTATGCTGCCCAGGGTTCCAGCGCGTGACCGCGGGCCTGTGGCAACAGTTGCGAAAGCCGGTTTTTATCGCCGCGCCGAAAGGCCTGCTGCATCTCCAGAATCAGGCTGTCGCTGGCTGTCGAGGCCTGGGACGAGGTCGATTGCGCAAGCGCCAGAGGGGAAAGTGTCAGCGCCAGGAGGGCAGGCAAAAGAAATTTAGATAGCATCGGGACATTATGGACAAATTACGTATCCGCAAAGCCCTGATAGATAAACGCATGAATATGCCTGACCGCCTGCAGCGCGCCGATGCCTTGCAGCAGGTGATGCGGATCTGGCTGTTTGGGCGGACTGATACCGTGATTGGCGCCTACTGGCCGATCAAGGGCGAGTTTGATCCACTACCGGCACTCTACCGCTGGCAGGAAGACGCCATGCTGGGCGCGGATTTGACATCAAATCAGGCTGTAGCCCCCGATTCTTCCGTGCAACTTGCTACTGAAAGCATAGCAAACCAGTCGACCCGCAGGATTGGCCTGCCGGTGGTCAACAAATTGCACAAGACCCTGACCTTTCATGCCTGGTACCCCGGCTGCCCGATGGAGGAAGATGCGTACGGCATTCCCAAACCCAAGGACACCGAGGCAAT
>JANOLL010000350.1:0-2480 GCA_031419775.1 Polaromonas sp.
AACGGAATGATGTGCTCGCGCGTCAGGTCTTCTTCGTGAAAGTGCGCGCCGCAGTAGGCGCACACATTGCGGTCACGCGCAAACAGTTTGCCGTTGGTTAGTCCGGGTTTCAGGTCAAACGGATTGATATTGGGCACGCCCTTGGTACCGATGATGCTGTTGACCGTGATGATCGACTGATCCCCGGTGATGGCGTTGTGACCCCCATGAAAGGTCGCCACCAGAGCGCCCATTTCCCAGCGCACTTCGTCCGCCGCATAGTGCAACACGGCTTCTTCAAGGCTTATCCAGGACTGTGGCAAGCCCTGGGCGGAGAGCTTCAAAACCTTCAAAACAGACCTCCATCATGGTGACTAAGGCTTGGGCACGGGGGTTCGGCTGATTCCTTGTCAATATACAGGCAAATCATGACAAATGGTTCGCCCCTCCCGAATGCCCGCCACTGGGCGCTATAAAAACGATAATCAGGGCGATGAAAGTTTTTCGCGGTTACCGCCACCCCCTGCTGGCACCAGCGTGCGCCCTGACTATTGGCAATTTTGACGGTGTCCACCGCGGCCATCAGGCCATGCTGGCCTTGCTCAAAAGCGAAGCCGAGCACCGTGGGGTGCCAAGCTGCGTGATGACTTTCGAACCGCATCCGCGCGATTATTTTGCCGCTCTGGCCAACCAGCCCGAACTGGCACCGGCGCGCATCGCCACCCTGCGCGACAAGCTCACCGAACTGGCCCGCTGCGGCATCGACCAGTGCGTGGTACTACCCTTTAATGCCGGATTTGCAGGGCAGTCGCCCCATACCTTTATTGACGACGTGCTGCGCAAGGGGCTGGGTGCCCGCTATGTGCTGGTGGGCGATGACTTTCGCTTTGGCGCCCGGCGCTCGGGCGACTACGCCATGCTTGATGCTGCCGGGCAGCAGCGTGGTTTTGATGTCGCACGCATGAACAGCTATGAGGTACATGGCATCCGGGTGTCGAGTTCGGCGGTGCGGCAAGCCCTGGCAGCCGGACAAATGAGCCAGGCGACCGGCCTGCTGGGCAGGCCCTACAGCATTTCTGGCCATGTGGTGCATGGCCGCAAACTGGGCCGGGATTTGGGTTTTCCGACGCTCAATTTAAGGTTTTCGCACTGGAATCCAGCGGCCAGTGGTATTTTTGCGGTAATCGTTCATGGCCTGGCAACGGCCCCTCTGACCGGAGTCGCCAATCTGGGGGTACGGCCGTCGATCGATCCGAATGATGTTAACGGCGGGCGGGTGTTGCTAGAAACCTATTGCCTGGACTGGCCAGACAGCCTGGGACCTGAAGGGGGCTACGGTAAAATCATCCGCGTGGAACTGCTTCATAAACTGCACGACGAATGGGCCTACGACGGTCTGGACAGCCTCCAAGCGGGCATTGCCAAAGACCGGGATGACGCGCGGGCGTTTTTTGACAAGGCTGAGGTCGCCTCGCTGCACACGGAAACCAGCCGCCAGACCACGCGCGATCGAATTTAGACGATCTACCCGCCCGCTCGCCGCCCATCGACAGGCTCAGGCGAGCGGCTCCCCTCCCCCCTGTTTGGACCCCCTACTTGCGTTCGGGCTGAGCCTGTCAAAGCCTTCCGACGCACCGATCATGTCCGACACTCCACTTGACAAGCCAGACTATCGCAGCACCCTGAATCTGCCGGACACGCCGTTTCCCATGCGCGGCGACTTGCCCAAGCGCGAAGCCGGCTGGGTCAAGGAGTGGGACGACAAAGGGATTTATAAAAAGCTGCGGGCTGCGCGCCACAACTGCGACAAGGGCAGATTTGTTTTGCACGACGGCCCGCCCTACGCCAACGGCCAGATCCACATTGGCCACGCCGTCAACAAAATCCTTAAGGACATGATTGTCAAGGCGCGGCAGCTGGACGGCTACGACGCGATCTATGTGCCGGGCTGGGACTGCCATGGCCTGCCGATTGAAAACGCGATTGAAAAGCTGCACGGACGCAGTCTTCCAAGAGACGAGGTTCAAGCCAAAAGCCGCGCATTTGCCACCGAACAGATCGCCACACAGTTGAAAGACTTCAAGCGCCTGGGCGTGCTGGGCGAGTGGGACAACCCCTACCGCACGATGGACTTCGCCAACGAGGCCAACGAGATCCGCGCGCTCAAACGCATCATGGAGCGGGGCTTTGTCTACCGTGGCCTGAAGCCGGTGTACTGGTGCTTTGACTGTGGTTCGTCGCTGGCCGAGTTTGAGATTGAATACGCCGACAAAAAATCGCAAACGCTGGATGTCGCCTTCAAATGTGCCGAGCCTGAAAAACTGGCTGCCGCATTTGGTCTGGAAACCTTGACCAAAGAGGCGTTTGCCGTGATCTGGACCACCACCGCGTGGACCATTCCAGCCAACCAGGCGCTTAACCTGAACCCCGAGCTGACTTATGCGCTGGTTGACACCGAGCGTGGCATTTTGATGCTGGCCGAAACGCTGGTCGAAAAATGT
>JANOLL010000351.1:0-10541 GCA_031419775.1 Polaromonas sp.
CTGGTTTTCAATGAACGCACCTACCCGAACCTGATCAGGCTGTTTGCCGAACTGGATGTCAAGACGGCAAAGTCAGACATGTCTTTTTCGGTCAAGGTTCCCGATGCAAACGGCTCCCAGGCGCTGGAATGGAGTGGCTCCAGCCTGAACAGTGTGTTTTCCCAGCGCCGCAACCTGGTTAGCTGGAAGTTCTTGCGCATGCTGCGCGACATCATGCGCTTTAACCGCATCACCACTGCGCTGGCCAATGCCAATGCGGACGCCGCCATGCTGCAGCCGCTCGGCGAATTTTTAACTGCCGAGAAATTTTCTGACGAGTTTCGGGACTGGTACTTTTTGCCGATGATGGGTTGCATCTGGTCCTGCCCAACTGACCAGATGTTGAAGTTCCCTGTAGCAACCATGATCCGCTTTTGCTACAACCATGGCCTGATACAGGTGGCCAACCGGCCTCAGTGGTGGACCGTGGACGGTGGTGCCAAACATTACGTCGACAAGATCATTGCCAGCATCCCCGACAAACGCCTGAACAGCCCGGTGCGCCGCATCGAGCGCGATGCCGAAGGGGTGCGCGTGATCACCGATGACCGAGCCGAGCGCTTTGACAAGGTGGTGCTGGCGGCTCATTCAGATCAATCATTAGCCATGCTGGCGCAGCCGACACCTGCCGAGCAAGAGGTTCTGAGTGCCGTCCGCTACCAGTCCAACCTTGCTGTGTTGCACACTGACGCATCTGTGCTTCCTGCCAAAAAGCTGGCGTGGGCCGCATGGAACTATGAGCGCGCCCAGTCAAGCGACCGCGAATCTGCCCAGGTTTGTCTGCACTACCTGCTCAACATGTTGCAGCCGCTGCCCTTTAGCCAGCCAGTGGTGGTGTCGCTGAATCCGGTGCGCGAGATTGCACGTAATCACATCATGGGTGAATTCGAGTACGCACATCCGGTATTTGACCTTGACGCGATTCGCGCGCAGGGCCAGTTGCCACATCTGCAAGGCCTGCAGCACACCTATTTTTGCGGTGCCTGGACGGGCTACGGTTTCCACGAAGACGGTTTGAAATCCGGCCTGCAGGTGGCACGTCAGCTGCTTGAGCAAAGCGCGGGAGCCCTCGCGTGACAGAAGTGACCCGTCCGGTTTTCAACGCCGTGCCGCAACTGGGCTTCGGCCAGGTCCGGCACACCCGGCTGAAACCCGCCCGCAACGCTTTTGCCTACCCGACCTATTTTTTGATGCTGCCGCTGCGCTCGATGCAGGCCCATCCTGATAATCAACAAGGCAATCTGGCTCACAACCGCAGTGGTCTCTTGAGCTTTTTTGACCGCGACCATGGCGACGGTGGAGACAATGCGCTGTCGTGGCTGGACGCGCTGTTAAAGCGCGAAGGCATAGAAGACGCGCTCGGCGAAGTTTGGTTGCACACCTATCCACGCGTCCTGGGCTACACCTTTAAGCCTGTCAGCTTCTGGTACTGCCACGCGGCAGACGGCCAGCTGCGCGCCATCGTGGTTGAAGTCAACAACACATTCGGAGAACGCCACTGCTACCTGCTGGACCAACCACGCTACGGCCAGGAGCTCACCGCCGACAAGGTCTTCCACGTGTCGCCGTTCTGCACGCTGGCTGGGGGATACCGTTTTCGATTCATGCACAGCGAGCACGCGGGCGTAGCCAAAACTGTCGCGCGGATTGACTACGACGACGAGCTGGGTCCCCTGCTGGAAACCAGCGTCAGCGGCACGCTCGAACCCATCACCCGTACCAGCCTGCGCAAAGCGCTCTGGCGCTATCCCGCCATGACCTTTGGCGTCGTTGCCCGCATTCACTGGCAAGCCTTCAAGTTATGGCGCAAGCGTGTGCCCTTTATCCGTAAGCCTCAAAGTCCTGACCTATTTGTGACGCGATGAACACCTCCAATACTTCCTCCTCCACCGGTTCAGCTTTCTCCATGCCCGGCGATGCGCCTTCGGCGGCGCGCGCGACGCTCAAATTACTGCTGCGCCTCAAGCACGGCACGCTCACCGTCAAGCTGCCCGATGGGTCGGTTCAGCGCTTCGGAAATGGCGAAAGCCCAATGGCCAGCCTGCACCTGCTCAACTGGAATGTGTGCAGCGCCGCGCTCAAGTCGGGTGATATCGGTTTTGCTGAAAGCTATATTGCCGGTGACTGGACCACGCCCCACCTGACCGAGTTGCTGCGGGTCCTGATCGTCAACCGCAAAGAAGTCGAGGACGTTATTTACGGCACCTGGCTGGGCCGTTTTGCCTACCGTATCAAGCACCTGCTGAACCGCAATACCAAAGCCAACAGCCAGAAAAATATTCACGCCCACTACGACCTCGGGAATGCTTTTTACGAGTTGTGGCTGGACGGCACGATGAACTATTCTTCGGCGATTTTTGAAACGCCGGAAACCTCCATGAAAGATGCTCAGCATGCCAAAGTGCGGCGCGCGCTGCGGATGGCGCGCGTCCAACCCGGCGACCGGGTACTTGAAATCGGCTGTGGTTGGGGCGCGCTGGCCGAGAAAGCCACCACAGAGTTCGACGCGTCCATCGTCGGCGTGACGTTGAGCACCGAACAGCTGGAATGGGCCAATGCCCGGATGCAGCGCGAAGGGGTGGCTGATCGGGCGGATCTGCGTTTGCAAGACTACCGCGACATCGGCAAAACCACGGCTGACGCCCCATTTGATGCGATTTGCTCGATCGAAATGGTCGAAGCGGTGGGCCGCGAGTACTGGCCCGAATACTTCCAGACGGTGGCACGACTGCTCAAGCCCGGCGGCCATGCCTGCATCCAGAGCATCGTGATTGCCGATGAGTTGTTTGACCGCTACGTGGCGTCGACAGATTTCATCCAGCAATACATCTTTCCAGGTGGCTGCTTGCCTTGTCCGCGCGAGTTTCGCGCTCAGGCCGCAGCCGCAGGACTCGAACTGGTGGACGAGTTTTCATTTGGCCAGGACTACGCGCGCACCCTGCAGCTCTGGCGTGAAGACTTTGTGGCCCAGGAATCACATGTGATGCGACTCGGCTTCGACAAGCGTTTTATCCGCATCTGGGAGTTTTACCTCTGCTACTGCGAGGCAGCCTTCACCCAAGCCAATACCGACGTGGTGCAGTACACCCTGCGCAAACCGTCTTGATGAGCCGCTATCGCAAGAAGTACGAACATGCCAAGCCATCCTCGCGCCCTCAAACGTACCCCGTTTCTCACTGTTGTCACGCTGCTGGCCATGCTGCAGCTCAATGGCCTCGCGCTGGCACAAGCCGACAGCCCCTCACCGCCTGCGGCGTCAGTGGCCACTGCGCCGTCCCGGATGGCTGCTGACGATCAGCGCCCCGAATTGGGGCCCCTGTTGCCGCAACATCAGTTGGTTGGCAAAAGTCGACTCACGGTCTGGGGTTTTCAGGTGTATGACGCTCGCCTGTGGGCAGCGCCAGGCTTCAAGTCGGACAGCCTTCCGTCCCAATCGTTTGCACTGGAGTTGGCTTACCTGCGGGATTTTGCCAATACTGATGTGGCCAAGCGGTCCGTCCTGGAAATGCGCCGCTCAGCAGAGATCAGTGATGCACAGGCCAAAGCCTGGACTACCGAGATGCTGCGCGTGATTCCGGATGTGAAAAAAGGCGACCGGATCATGGGGGTGAACCGGCCTGGCGTGGGTGCGCTGTTTCTGGTCAATGGCAAACCCAGCGGCGAGATTCGTGACACCGAGTTTGCCCGTCTGTTCTTTGGGATCTGGCTGTCACCCAAAACGTCCGAGCCGAAGCTGCGCAGTGCCCTGCTCGCTGAGTCACTGTGACCAGCTCGGCCGGGGTCAGCAGCGCACCAGCAGCACCCGTTTCTGGTCTGCAGCAGACGGCATTTGACTGGCGCAACGGCCTGGCGTATGGCCTGCTCGGATTGCCACTGGCTTTCGTCGCACTCCCGCTGTATGTCATTTTGCCCAACCACTATGCGCGTGAGTTTGGCGTGCCTTTGGCCACCTTAGGCGCGATTTTGCTGGGCGCACGGTTGTTT
The DNA here is from genome assembly GCA_031419775.1 of Polaromonas sp. GTDB lineage: Bacteria > Pseudomonadota > Gammaproteobacteria > Burkholderiales > Burkholderiaceae_C > Polaromonas. Next base: position 4,024 of record JANOLL010000351.1, read on the forward strand.
GATGCAGTGATTGACCCGCTGCTGGGACGCTTGAGTGACCGCTTGTTTGCTCGCTCCGCGAAAGCCGTGCTCGGCCTGGGCGCCTTAGCGGCAGTCGTGCTGGCGCTGGGTTTCATGCTGTTGTTTTTTCCCGTGGCATCGGTGGTGAAAACGACTGGCACACTTACGGCTTGGGCCAGCATGATGCTGGTGGTCACGTATGTGGCCTACAGCGCCCTCAGCGTCTCGCACCAGTCTTGGGGCGCCATGCTGGGCGGCAACGAGTCGCAACGCAGTCAAATTGTGGCCTGGCGCGAAGGCTTGGGGCTGGTCGGTGTGGTTTTGGCATCCGTTACCCCGGTAGCCCTTGGTCTTCCTGCAACCACTGCTCTGTTTTTTGTAGCACTGATGATCGGCTGGCTGGCCTGGACCCGGGCGGTTCGACCAGTGTCCCAGGCCGGCAGGGAAGTGCTGCAGAACGCCAATGAAACCGCCGCTATCTGGCGGCCCTTTCGCCACGCACGCTTTCGCCGCCTGCTGGCCGTCTTCATGCTCAACGGTATCGCCAGTGCGGTGCCCGCCACTCTGGTGCTGTTTTTTATTCAGGACCGCCTGCAGGCGCCGGCTGCCATGGAGCCGCTGTTTTTGGGTGGCTATTTTCTGGCGGCCGCGCTGTCCATCCCGTTCTGGCTGGCACTGGTCAAACGGGTCGGACTGGCCGTCAGCTGGTTGGGCGGCATGTTTTTGGCCATTTCCGTGTTTGCCTGGGCCACACAGGTCGGTGCCGGACAAACCGGAGCCTTCCTAGCCATCTGCGCACTTTCCGGGATAGCGCTGGGTACCGACCTGGCTTTGCCGGGCGCCTTGCTGGCCGGTGTGATTCAGGCCAATGGCGATTCAGGCCAGTCCGAAGGCGCTTACTTCGGCTGGTGGAACTTTGCTACCAAGCTCAACCTGGCACTCGCTGCCGGGCTGGCGCTGCCGCTACTCGGTCTTTTTGGCTATGCGCCGGGCTCGCGTGAGCCGCAAGCACTCGACGCACTGGTGGTCGCTTACTGCGTGTTGCCGTGTGTCCTCAAGCTGGCCGCAGCCGCGTGCCTGTATCTTTTCATCATTCGCAAAACCGAGGGCAGCACCCCATGATCACCCGAGCCGGTCTCAAACCATTGACCCGTCATGTCGCACTCGCGCTGGCCCTGAGCGCAGGGCTTTTGGCGGGTTGCGCCACGCCGCAGATCGCCGACTATGCAGCCGAGAAACCCAGGCTCGACATGCGTCAGTATTTCAACGGTACGGTCGATGCCTACGGCGTGTTCACCGACCGCTCAGGCAAGGTGGTCAAGCGCTTCACGGTCATCATGACCTGCAACTGGAGCGGTGCACCAGGCCAGGAAGTTGGCGTGCTGGATGAAGACTTCACTTACTCCGACGGCACCAAGGAACGGCGCGTCTGGACGCTCAAGCGCGGACCCGAAGGCCGATACACCGGCACAGCGGCCGATGTCCTCGGCGAAGCCCTTGGCGAAGAAAAAGGTAATGCCTTCCGCTGGGGCTACACGCTCAAGTTACCAGTCGACGGTAAGACCATAGAGGTGCAGTTTGATGACTGGATGTATTTGATGAGCGAAAAAGTCATGTTGAACAAAGCCGTGATGAGCAAATACGGATTCAAGCTCGGAGAAGTGACGCTTTCCTTTGTGAAACGCTGATTCGGCAATCAAACTACAGGTTAGCCCAATGTCTATTGGCTTAGCGTGCTATCAATTTAGTAAAGAATTTGGCATCCCATGTCTTACAACCCCCTCCTGGCTGACTGGCGCGGCAAAAGTGTCTGGCTGGTCGGCGCGTCCAGCGGCATAGGCCAGGCCACGGCACATGCCTTGCATGCCCAAGGCGCCAGGGTTTTTGTGTCTGCGCGCAACCAGCAGGCGCTGGAAGCCTTTGCGGCATCGCATCCGGGCTCGATTGCCCTGGCGGTTGACGCCAGCGACGCCGCATCCGTCAACGCGGCTGCGCAAGCGGTACTAGCAGCTGGCCCGATTGACTTGGTCCTCTACTGCGCTGGCCACTACCAGGAAATGCGCGCCACCGGGTTTGAACTCAGTGAAATGATCAGGCACCAGCAGGTTAACTATGTTGGTGCCTTGCATGTACTCGACGCGGTGCTGCCGCATTTTCTGAGTCGCAAGTCAGGTCATATCAGCCTGATCAGCAGCGTGGCCGGTTACCGTGGCCTGCCCAAGAGCCTGGCTTATGGCCCGACCAAGGCCGCACTGATCAACCTGGCCGAAACACTTTATGTCGACCTCAAGGACAACCAGGTTGGCGTGAGCCTGATTTGTCCGGGCTTTGTGGAAACGCCATTGACGGCACAAAACCAGTTCACCATGCCTGGCCTGATCAAGCCCGAACAGGCAGCCGAGGAAATCCTGGAAGGCTGGGCCAAAGGCCAGTTTGAAATTCACTTTCCGAGGCGCTTCACGCTCTGGATGAAAACGCTGGCGCTGCTGCCTGCATTTCTGTATTTCCCAATTGTTCGCAAGTTCACCGGACTTTGAGCATGGACTTGCAGGCCCGAGTAAACCGTCTGGTGGCGTTCTTTGAGAACCTGTCGCCCGGCAGCCTGAATCAGCTGAGCGAGTTTTACTCGCCCCAGGCTTACTTTAAAGACCCCTTCAATGAAGTACGGGGATTGGCCGAGATCCATCAAATTTTCAGCCACATGTACGCGGCGCTGGAGCAGCCACGATTTGTCGTGACCGACAGCATTGCCCAGAATGACCAGTGTTTTCTGACCTGGAATTTTGAGTTTTACTTCAAGCGCTTTGACAAGACCACGCTTCAAACCATACGCGGCGGATCCCACATCAGGTTCGCGCCCGACGGCAGGGCAGACTTTCACCGCGACTACTGGGACGCGGCTGAGGAACTGTACGAAAAGCTGCCCTGGGTGGGGGGCTTGATGCGCTGGCTCAAAGTGAGGGCCAGTTCATGATAATCAACGATCGGACTGCTATGAATCGCATAGCAAGTTAACGCCGATATCAGCCGGCTTCAATCACTTTTTTCCCCAATTCAGGGGCATGGGTTACGCCGGCAGGGTCTCGACAAAGCTGCCGCGTTGCATCAGTTTTTCCTGAAGTTTTGCCAGGTTGGCATAGCTGCTGCGCCAGGCAATGTGTGAAAAGCGGAAGTCCAGATAACCCAGGGCGCACCCAACCGCCACGTCGGACAGGCTGAAGTGGACGCCACTGCAAAACGCCTTGTCGGCCAGTCCGGTACTCATGACTTTCAGCGTTGCATGGATTTTGGCGAATTGCCGGTCAATCCAAGCCGGGCTGCGCTGCCCTTCAAGTCGACCGGCCCAGCCGGCCTCCAGGCGTGCCAGCACGGCAGCGTCCAGTAAGCCATCGGCCAGCGCCTCCCAGGTTTTGACTTCTGCGCGTTCCCGGCCCTGAGTTGGAATCAGCTTACCAACCGGCGACAGGGTATCGAGGTATTCCACAATCACGCGGGAATCAAAAACCGCTTCCCCACCCTCCATCACCAGACAAGGCACCTTGCCGAGCGGGTTGGAATCAGCAATGGTGGTCGTGGCGGCCCAGACATCTTCTTCCACCAACTGGTAATCGAGTTTTTTCTCGGCCATCACAATGCGGACTTTGCGCACATAGGGACTGCCTTTGGATCCGATGAGTTTCATAAATGTCTTTGGTGCGCCAGCTTCAGGAATCTGCATTCTATCGAGTCAGGCTGGCCGCAAACCCGCAGACGCGCCAATCGGCCCGCCTACAATCGTGGCATGAGTCCTTCCAACGCTATTTCGACGCTCAACGCCTTGTCGCCACTGGACGGTCGCTATGCGGCCAGATTGGCCAGTCTTCGCCCGCTGATGTCGGAGCAGGGGTATATGCACCGCCGGGTACAGGTTGAAATGGCTTGGTTTATTGCCTTGTCAGATGCCGGATTTGCTGAGTTCAAACCGCTGAGCCCGGGAGCGCGCACTTACTCCCTAGGTTTGGTGAAAAACTTTTCCGAAGCCGATGCCCTCGCAATCAAGGAAATTGAGAAAACCACCAACCACGACGTCAAGGCGGTCGAGTACTGGATCAAATCCAAATTTGAAGCCCGGCCCGAGCTTCAAAAAGCGGGCGAGTTTGTGCACTTTGCCTGTACCAGCGAAGACATCAACAATGCCAGCCATGCGCTGCAACTCAAAAGTAGCCGCGATCTGGTTTTGCTGCCCGCGCTGGACAAATTGATTGCCCAAATGCGCGAGATGGCGCAGGCCTATGCAGGCGAGGCGATGCTGAGCCGGACCCATGGCCAGACCGCCAGCCCGACCACTGTTGGCAAGGAAGTTGCCAACGTAGTGGTGCGGTTGGTTGCTGCGCGGGCCAAGATTGCTGCGGTGCCCCTGTTGGCCAAAATGAATGGCGCGGTAGGGAACTACAACGCCCATTTGTCTGCCTGGCCTGACTTTGATTGGGAAGCCCTCAGCCGAAAAGTGATTGAGACACCCGAGCCGCTGGGCCTGGGCCTGACCTTCCAGCCCTACAGCATTCAGATTGAGCCGCACGACTACATGGCCGAGATCTTCGATGCGGTGGCCCGCACGAATACTATTTTGATTGACTGGTCACGTGATGTATGGGGTTACGTCAGCGTCGGTTACTTCAAACAGCGGTTGAAGGTTGGTGAAGTGGGTTCCTCCACCATGCCGCACAAGGTCAATCCAATTGATTTTGAGAACGCCGAAGGTAATCTGGGTATGTCCAACGCCTTGTTGAAACACCTGAGCGAGAAACTGCCCATTTCTCGCTGGCAGCGAGATCTGACCGACAGCACCGTCCTGCGCAACATGGGTGTGGCATTGGGCTACGCCGTGCTGGCCTACCATTCCCTGAATGTGGGACTGGGCAAACTCGAACTCAACCGCGAGGCGCTGCAGGATGACCTGAATGCGTCATGGGAGGTGCTGGCAGAGCCGATTCAGACCGTCATGCGCCGCTATGGCGTGCAGGGTGCTTACGAGAAACTCAAGGAAGTGACCCGCGGCAAGACCGTCAAGCCAGAAGATCTGCATGCCCTGATTCGCTCTTTGGCCATTCCCGAGGGTGAAAAAGAGCGACTGCTAGCGATGACACCGGCCAGCTATGTGGGCATGGCGCAAGAGTTGGCCAGGCGAATCTAACGCCGGGTTCTGCCGTGTCAAAAAAAGCTGAGCGTCGCAATCGGCAATCCAGCGGATTCAGTCCCTCGGTACCTGGGGCTCCGGCCTCTGCGGGAGTTGAACTGAGAAAAGTGGGACTGCTGGATGCGCCGATGGTATTCGGGCTGATGCTCGATGGCTGCCTTGCAGGCGCTTTTTCTGACCGCTATCTGCGCGACGCGGGTCACTTCAAGCTGTTTGTCTTTGTTATGGGATCCGTCCTCACCCGTCCTCGCTGGATGAGAAGAAGTCCGGGCGAAGTGCAGACGCTTCTGGTTTCCAGCAATGAGCGTGAGGTCGGTTTTATCCAACTCGAAAGCAGCGCAAGCACAGCAGGAAACGCCGTGAGCACGATCGTGCTGTTTGCGATTGCAAAAGCCGATCAAAACCAGGGCCTTGGGACGAAAACCGTGATGGCCTTGATCGCGGCATTGCCGCAGAATGCCATTTTGGAAGCCTACTGCACCAAGTATGCACGCTCGATGCAGCACGTTCTAGCCAAGTTGCACTTCAGCCGAGACAAATCAACAGTCGACAATCTCACGAGATTTTCTTACCAGAAGCTTTGACTACCGGTACCGCAAGCCGCCTCAGGTCGGCATGGCCGCGCCACACTGCCAGCACTGCTCAAATCCACCTTCAACGGTTTCGCCACAGGCACACAGCCAGCGCCGTTGCGGCAGGTTTTGTAGCTGATGCAATAGCGCTTTGGCGGGCTGCTCTTCGTGGTCATGCGTGAGCCACACCTCGGGCAGACACTGGTCCGGCGGCAGCTCGCCTGCCAAGCCACTCAGAAAATAACGTTGCACACTGGCCGAAAAACCTGCTTGCCTAAGCGCCTCCGACCACAGCGCAGCGATAGCAATGTTAGGCGCGCGGGCAATGCGGAGCATGGCAGCAGTGTATCCGGCATACTACCAAATTAATAGCTGCGAGCCATTGGTCTTGCTGGGCTGGAGCACTAAACGGTTGAGTTTTCGGATCTTGTCAGCTGGTTTCGAGCGCTCGATCTGCGTAGCGGCCAAAACGCCAGGCCGTCGCCTCTAGCGTGACGCGGCGCCAGGTCCTGCGCTTGGCGGCGGGCGTCATTTCGGGCCAGCGCTGAACCTCTTCGAAAGTACGGCCACAACCCTTGCATATCGCATCGCCCTGACTGGTCGAGCAAATGGCAATACATGGGGTATCGGCAGTGGTGTCGTACCAGGCTTGCCAGGCAGCCATGGCCTTGGGCGGAAAACTCTGGTCGTCAGCTTCATCCTCATGGTAGAAAACCATCAAGGCATACACCTCGGCGAGGGCTCGCAACTCGGCCGCCAGTGTCACGCCA
>JANOLL010000352.1:0-1691 GCA_031419775.1 Polaromonas sp.
AGGGGATTGATTCATAAGGAAGTTTCATGAGTTTGAAGTGCGGCATCGTAGGCTTGCCTAACGTCGGTAAATCCACCCTGTTCAACGCCCTGACCAAGGCGGGCATCGCGGCAGAAAATTACCCCTTTTGCACGATTGAGCCAAATGTGGGCATCGTGGAAGTGCCAGACCAGCGCCTCGATGCGCTGGCCGCAATCGTGAGTCCGCAAAAGATTCAGTGCGCGATCGTCGAGTTTGTCGATATAGCCGGTCTGGTTGCCGGGGCCAGTACCGGTGAAGGGCTGGGCAACAAGTTTCTGGCGCACATCCGCGAAACCGATGCCACCGTGAATGTGGTGCGCTGCTTTGAAGACGACAACGTGATTCATGTGGCAGGAAAGGTCGACCCGATTTCGGATATCGAGGTGATTCAGACCGAACTCTGCCTGGCCGATCTGGCAGCAGTTGAAAAAGCCCTGCACCGTGTCACCAAGACTGCCCGTTCGGGTGACAAGGAGTCCATCAAATTGGTGGCCATCCTGGAAAAATGCCAGGTGGTCCTGAACCAGGCCAAACCCGTGCGCAGCCTGGAATTCAGCAAAGAAGAATTACCGCTGCTGCAGCAGTTCTTCCTGATCACCGCCAAGCCCGCAATGTTTGTGGCCAATGTGGCCGAGGACGGTTTTGAGAACAATCCCTATCTGGACCGCTTGAAGACCTACGCCGCCGACCAGAAGGCACCCGTAGTGGCGATCTGCGCCAAGATGGAAGCCGAGATGGCCGACATGGATGAGGAAGACAAGAAGATGTTTCTTGCCGAGATCGGGCAGGACGAGCCGGGTCTGAACCGCCTGATTGTTGCCGCCTACAAGCTGCTGGGTTTGCAGACCTATTTCACGGCAGGCGTCAAAGAAGTTCGCGCCTGGACCATTCACGTCGGTGATACCGGCCCACAGGCTGCGGGGGTAATTCATACCGACTTTGAAAAAGGCTACATCCGGGCCCAGACCATCGCCTTCGATGACTATATTGCCTTCCAGGGTGAACAGGGCGCTAAAGACGCCGGCAAGATGCGCAGCGAGGGCAAGGAATACGTTGTCAAGGATGGCGACGTGATGAACTTTTTGTTCAGCAGCTGAATGTGCACACCCCTGACTGGGCTCACTTCGTGTAGCCCATCCTCCCCTTGCAGGGGACGCCGCTGGTGGCCTGGCAAAGCCAGTTCCACGGCGGCCGCTTGAAAAGACCGCATGGCTGAACCTGTCCGCCTTGCCAAGCGCGTGGCCGAAATGGTGCCCTGCTCGCGCAGCGAGGCCGAGCAATACATCGCCGGGGGCTGGGTCACGGTCGACGGCGTGGTCGTTGAAGAGCCGATGTACCGGGTGTCTGAGCAACGCGTCGAGGTGTCCAAAGACGCCAGTCTGCTGGCCCCCACGGCGGTGACCATGTTGCTGCACAAACCTGCCGGCCGGGAAGCCGATCTGTCTTTGGCTAGCCGTTCGCCGGATGACCTGTCCGGTATTCGGTTGCTTAAAAAACACTTTTCTGCGGCGGAGTTGCTGACCCCTCTGGCCGGACCTGCCAGTGGCCTGGTGGTCTTCAGCAGCGACTGGCGCGTCGTACGCAAGTTACGAGAAGACGCCCATCTGCTCGAGCATGAAGTGGTGGTTGAGGTCAGGGGCGACATCAAAGCCGGCGGTCTGGAGCGGCTC
>JANOLL010000353.1:0-2428 GCA_031419775.1 Polaromonas sp.
GTCAATCACAAACCACTCGTGCGTCACGTCAGCGGGTTTGGCGCTGAAGGTTTTCATGAGTATCTTTCGATGGTGGTTTGGATGGGCTCTTTTCCACGGTCGGCGTTCTTCTGATGAGAACCTCTTAGGTGGGGATCCGGATCATTACTCCGAAAAAATCGAAGTGCTGTTCCTGCCCTGCCGCGGAACCACTAGGCGCTGCAGAGCCTTAGATTATATGAAGAATCTGGCACTTGCGTCAAATCCGACGCCCACCCACACGGCGTAAAGGTACGATAGAGAGATGTTCTCCTACCGCCACGCCTTCCATGCCGGCAACCACGCCGACGTGCTCAAGCACACCACGCTGATCGCGTTGATGAAGTACTTGACCCAAAAAGACACTGCTTTAACGGTGATCGACACCCATGCGGGTGCCGGACTGTACCGGCTGGACGGTGACTACACCGAAACCAGCGGCGAGGCCAAAGACGGCATTTTCAGGCTGATTTCCGATCCAAATCCGACCTCAACCCAGGCAATACCTGCGAAATTCGCTACAAAAAAGATAGTGCCAACCGAACTCTCCGCACCCGCCTTGCTGGACTACATCGACCTGTTGCGCGGCCTGAACCCGCAGTTCGCTGAGTCTGGCGACCCGACGCACCTGAAGATCTACCCCGGCTCGCCCTTTATCGAGCAGCAATTTTTAAGTGGCCGCGACAAGCTCAAGCTGTTTGAGTTGCACCCAACCGATTTCAAGTCGCTCTCCGGCAATATCGAACAGCTCGGCGTCGGCCGGCAGGTGGCGGTCAGCCGCGAGGACGGTTTCGAAGCCCTGAAAACCTTTTTGCCTCCTCCGGCCCGCCGCGCCATGGTGTTTTGCGATCCGAGCTACGAAATGAAGACCGATTACGCCCGCGTCACCGCCTGCATGGCCGATGCGGTAAAACGCTTCGCCACCGGCACGTACGTCGTCTGGTACCCGGTTATTCCCCGGCCCGAGGCGCACGACCTGCCGCGCAAGCTAAAAACCCTGGCTGTCAAAGCAGGGCGGAGCTGGTTGAATGCGGTGCTGACGGTCAAATCAAGCAAGTTGATCACCGATAGCGATGGCGAGGTGATTCGCCCGGGCCTTCCAGCCAGTGGCATGTTCATCATCAATCCGCCGCACACGCTGAAAGCCCAGTTGCAGGCAGCGCTGCCCCAGATGGTGGCGCTGTTGGGGCAGGACCGTAATGCCAGCTCAACGCTGGAAAGCGGCGTTTAAACGCGCTTGTTTTTGTCGGCGCCCTGCGCGGCCAACAGGGCAGATTTGACCTTTTCAGACGTGAACGGAATCGAGCGCAAGCGGGCCCCGGTCGCGTCATAAATCGCATTGCCAATAGCCGCCGGAATCGCAGTGGCGGTGGGCTCACCGGCGCCCCATGACACCTCGCCCGGGACATTGATCATGTCCACCTCGACCCGCGGTGCGTCGGGAAAGCGCAAGATGGGGTAAGTGGCCCAATCGACGCTGGTGACTTTGGTGCGGTCCCATTCAACCTGCTCCAGCAAGGTGCGACTGACCGTCTGAATCACGCCGCCCTCGATCTGGTTGGCCAGCCCGTCAGGGTTAATGATCTGGCCGCAATCATGACCCACACAGACGCGTGCAACGCGCACCGCCCCGGTTTTCCGGTTGACCTCGACTTCGGCCACCGCGGCGACATAAGTTGTGGTGTTGTTGTAGCGCACGTAGGCAATACCCCGTCCCTTGGCGACATCGCCGTCACCTGCAGCGGGATTGATACCGCTCCGGGTTTTCCAATCGGCGCGTTTCATGGCCGCTTGGATGACAGCTACAGCACGTGCATCCTTGATGTGCTTCAAACGGAATTCAGCCGGATCAGCCTTTGCTTCGGCCGCCAGCTCGTCCATGAACGATTCGTTGGCAAACGAATTTTCTATTCGCCCTGGACTACGTAAATGGGCCGAGCGGAAAAACGCCTGCGCCACATGGCGGGTGTTGACCCGAATATTGGGCAACGCATAGGGTGCCGCCGCGTTTTGAAACAAAAAGCCCACCCAGTTGCCGGGCTTGGGCATTCCCAGGTCAGTGGCAGCCAGCAAGGGAAAATCAAGTGGCTTGAAGGCGGCGATGTGATTGAGCGCAATATGGAAATCGCCCGACCAGGCCACCAGGTTGCCGTCTTTGTCAAAACCGCCCTCCATGTCGATAGCGCGCGGCGGGCTTTTCGGTGCACGCGCCGTTTCATCGGCTCGCATCCATTGCACTCGCACTGGCTTTCCGATCAAGGTGGCAATCAACGCCGCATCGGCGGTGGCGTCTTCGTGTCCGTTACGGCCATAGCAGCCGGAGCCATCCAGGTAGAGGAGTCGCACTTTTTCTGGCGCGATACCGGTGACCGCTGCCAGCTCGGTCTGCATCGAATGGGTCGCCTGAGAA
>JANOLL010000354.1:0-7998 GCA_031419775.1 Polaromonas sp.
TGCCTCTGTGCGCTCCGGTCTGTGTTTGACCTGGGGCAGAGCTTACATGAGATTTTTCACAATTGGAAACCCCTCGTGGCTTGAAAGCCAGCCTGCATCGTGAATGCTTTATTTGGCGGTCGGCATGACAAACTCAGCGCCCTTGCCAATGCTCTCGGGCCAGCGCTGCATGATGGACTTCTGCTTGGTGTAAAAACGCACGCCCTCTTCCCCGTTGGCATGCATGTCGCCAAACAGGCTTTTATTCCAGCCGCCAAAGCCGTGCCAGGCCATGGGCACAGGAATCGGCACGTTGATGCCGACCATGCCGACCTGGATGCGCCGACTGAACTCGCGTGCGACATGGCCGTCACGGGTGAAGCAGCTCACGCCATTGCCAAACTCATGGGCATTGATAAGGTCTACTGCCTCGGCAAAGTCCTTCACCCGCACGCAACCGAGCACCGGTCCAAAAATTTCTTCCTTGTAGATGCGCATGTCGGGCGTCACGTGGTCAAACAGCGTGCCCCCCATCCAGAAACCCTTATCGCAGCCCGCACCAGCGTGCTGGCCCGTGAAACTGCGGCCATCGACCAGTAGTTGGGCACCCTCTTTGACGCCTTGTTCGATATAGCCTGTGATGCGCTGGTGGGCAGCTGCGGTGACGATGGGTCCCATTTCTGCGTCAAGGTGCACACCGTTCTTGATCACCAGGGTCTCGGCCCGTGCCTTCAGCATGGGAATCAGACGGTCGGCTACATTGCCCACCAGAACGGCGACCGAAATGGCCATGCAACGCTCACCAGCCGAACCATAACCCGCGCCAATCAGCGCATCAACGGCCTGCTCCAGATCGGCATCCGGCATCACGACCATGTGGTTCTTCGCACCGCCTAGGGCCTGCACGCGTTTGCCGTGGTGCGCGCCAGTCTCATAAATGTAGTTGGCAATCGGCGTCGAGCCAACAAAAGACACGGCCTTGACATCCGGGTGCACCAGCAGCGCATCGACCGCTTCCTTGTCGCCCTGCACGACATTGAAGATACCGTCCGGCAAACCGGCCTGTTTGAACAGCTCGCCCATGAACAGGCTGGGGCTGGGGTCAATTGGGCTGGGCTTGAGCACAAAGGTGTTGCCCGCAGCAATGGCGACCGGAAACATCCACATCGGCACCATCACCGGGAAATTGAACGGCGTGATGCCAGCCACCACACCCAGGGGCTGACGCAGGGTCCAGTTGTCGATGCCGGTGGAGACCTGATCGGTGAAGTCGCCCTTGAGCAGCTGCGGAATACCGCAGGCAAATTCAACAATGTCGATGCCGCGCGAGACCTCACCCTGGGCATCGGTAAAGACCTTGCCGTGCTCGGCGGTGATCATGTGCGCCAGCTTGTCCTTGTTGGCATTGAGCAGTTCCAGAAACTTGAACATGATGCGGGCGCGGCGAATCGGTGGTGTATCGGCCCAGACCGGAAAGGCCGCCTGGGCTGCGGCGACCGCAGCATCGACATCCTCTGTGCTGGCCAGCGCCACCTGAGCAGAAACGGCACCGGTAGCAGGGTTGAAAACGTCTTGCTTTCGCGTAGAGACGCCCGCCGCTGGGCGACCGTTGATGTAATGGGCGATGGATGTGTGAGCGGCAGACATGGGGGATCCTTTGAAGGGTGAAGAGCAGGCCATTACGCCGACCGGCGTAATGATTGGTGGTGCTGCAAGTCTAGGACCCGCGCACTGATTTGATAAGCCCCTATTTAGTGATTACATTGTTCATATTTTCGAACAATCAAACTTGTGTGACGCCGCATGTCCTCTGATCAACTCGCCCCCCTGGTGGCTGACCTGCACCTGCTGACGGTGTTGGCCGCCACCCGCAGCTTCACCGAAACCGCGCGCCGGCTGGGCGTTTCGAAGGCCTCGGCCAGCATGCGCATCAGCGAGTTGGAGCATGCCGCAGGGGTGTCGCTGGTGCGCCGCACCACCCGCTCGGTCGGACTGACTGAGGCCGGGCAGCAGCTGGTCAATGAGATGCAACCCGCTTTCAGCCGCATCAGCGACAGTTACACCTCGGTCAAAGATCTGGTCGGAACGCCGCGCGGCCTGATTCGCGTGACCGCACCCGTAGCGCTGGGCAGGCAGCATCTGGCCCCTTGCGTCGCCACTTTTCTCCAGCATTTCCCCGACATCCAGATCGAGTTGGAACTGACCGACCGCTTTGTCAACTTGGCTAGTGAAGGTTTTGATCTGGCGATTCGCCACACCAGCGCACCACCCGAGACCCATGTCGCCTGGGTGCTGTGTGAAACCCGCGCTCAGCTGGTGGCCAGCCCCGATTATCTGAAGCGGCGCGGCATGCCCTCGCACCCATCTGAGCTGTCGGCACACGATTGCCTGCTGTATCTGGGTGCAGGCCACGCCGGCAGCTGGACCTTTGCCCGCCATTCCACGCAGCCTCGCAGCGGCAGAAAGAAACCGGAAGAGCGCGTCGGCGTGACGGTTCAGGGCGTTCTCAAGGCCAACAATAGCGAGGTGCTCAGAGAGGCCTTGCTGGCGGGTTTGGGCATCGGCTTGCTACCCGACTTCAGCCTGCCGCCAGGTGCTGATCCGAAGCATCCTCCCTTGCAACCGGTGCTTCCAGATTGGCTGGTGCAAGGTTTTTTTGGTGAGCGCATTTACGCGCTCCGGCCCTGGTCGGCGCAGGTACCGAAATCGGTCCAATGCTTTGTCGAACATTTGCGCGCGCACTTTGCGTCTGGCTTCAGTGTTGCAACGCTTCGGGCCTCGCAAAGCGCTTTACCGCTGCCAAAAACCGCACAGATAATCACGCGATGAACAATCGATGGAAACCCAGCGTCACCGTGGCGGCAGTGATTTCAAAGGACTTCGACGGCCTGCAGAAATTTTTGTTGGTAGAAGAAGAAACGCGGGACGGCTTGCGGCTCAACAACCCGGCGGGCCACCTCGATCCCGGCGAAAGCCCCGCTCACGCCTGCGGCCGAGAGACACTGGAAGAAACGGCTTTTCATTTCACCCCGACAGCCATCGTTGGCATTTATCTGTCGCGTTTTGAACGGATTCAGGCGGATGACGTTCTGGACATCACCTACCTGCGCTTTGCGTTTTGCGGTGAACTCGGCGCCCATGTGGAGGATCAAATGCTTGACGACGGCATCGTGCGAACCGTTTGGATGACGGCCGAAGAAATCCGGGCCAGCGTCGACCGGCACAGAAGCCCGCTGCTGCTCCGCTGCATGGAAGACTACCTCGCCGGGCGGCGCTATCCGCTCGATCTCGTGATCACCGATTCCTCTGTTTTGCTACATGTTTCATAGCGTGATCAACCAACAGAAAGCACCCCCCATGAATCTGCAAGACTGGATTGGTCGCAGCGAAACGGTCAACGACATTGCCACCGCCACACCGTACGCCGCTCTGTCCGCCACGCTCGATCAGCCAGATACCCAACGACCGGCGACTGGCACACCGCTACCCAGCTTGTGGCACTGGCTTTATTTTTTGCCGATTCACGCGCAATCCGATATCGGCGCCGACGGGCATGCCAAGCGCGGTGGCTTCATGCCACCGGTGCCACTGCCGCGCCGCATGTGGGCGGGCAGCGACTTTGTATTTCATCATCTGCTGGCCATCGGCGACAAGCTGCAGCGCACCTCGACAATCGTTGACGTCAAGGAAAAATCGGGGCGCACCGGCAACCTAATTTTTGTCAAGGTGCGGCATGAAATTCGGCGCAACGGCGCTTCTGATGTGGCACTGACCGAGCACCACAACATCGTCTACCGCGCAGCGGCCGAGCCGGGTGATGTGGCACCGTCGCCGCTGGCTGCCCCCGTTGAGTCAGCCTGGTCGCGGCGCATCGTGCCCGACGACGTGCTGCTGTTTCGCTATTCGGCGCTGACCTTCAATGGTCACCGCATTCACTATGACCGAAAGTACGCTACAGAGGTCGAAGGTTACCCGGGCTTGATCGTGCACGGACCATTGATCGCGACCTTGCTGATGGATTTGTTGCGCCGCCAGCAACCCGACGCGCATGTGCTGCACTTTGAATTCAAGGCTGTGCGGCCCACCTTCGACACCCAGCCCTTCTCGGTCCACGGTCAACCCTCAGCAGATGGGAAAACCGTGCGTTTGTGGGGGCGCGACCATGAAGGCTGGCTGACCATGGACGCCACGGCTAAGCTAGCCTGAGACTTCCTCGCGTCAGACCTCGCCTTACTCAGCGGAAATCTTCCGTTCCTTGATGATCCGTCCCCAGGTGACGGTTTCACTGGCCATATATTTCGCCAGGTCATCACGTGTCCCCGGCATGGGCGTCAGGCCGTGTTTGAGGAGTTGATCCCTGACGTCAGGAGAATTCAGAACCTTGACGATTTCCAGATTCCAGCGGTCCAGCATCGGCTTGGGCGTTTTGCCAGCGGCCACAAAGGCATACCAGTTGGTCGCGTTAAAGCCGGGGTAACCGGATTCGGCGATGGTCGGCACATTGGGCAAAAATGCGGGCCGGGTCAAGCCGGTAGTCGCCAGTGCGATCAGTTTGCCAGACTCCATGTGTGGCGCTGAGGTGGACGGTGTCGAGTAGTAGGACGCCACCCGACCGCCGAGCAGGTCTTGTAGCGCCGGTGCGCCGCCCTTGTACGGGATGTGCACGGTATCGATGCCCGCCAGGTCATTGAACAGCTCACCTGCCAGGTGCGATGCCGACCCAGCGCCGGTCGAGGCAAAGTCCAGAACGCCAGGCTTCTTTTTCGCCAGCGCAACATATTCCGCCAGAGTTTTGACGCCCACGCCTGCATGCACCACCAGCACGTTGGGGAAGTTGACGCCCATCGTGATGGGCGCCAGGTCGCGCACCGGGTCATACGGAAGCTTCATCAGGTGCGGAGCAATCGTCAGTGGGCCGACCGAGCCGAACAAAAGCGTGGTGCCATCACCGGCCGAGTTGGCGACAAACTGGTGGGCAATGTTTCCGCCGGCGCCCGGCTTGTTGTCAACCAGGACCGTCTGACCGATGTTTTCACTGAGCTTTTTGGCAATCAGGCGGGCCGCTGTATCGGCTGCCCCGCCGGGTGCAAAACCGACCACCATGGAAACCGGCTTTTTAGGCGGGAAATCCTGTGCCAGCGCTGGCAAGGACAGGGTGGTCAGCAGCACCAGTGCGGCGCCGATGTCGAGCATGTTCCGTTTTTTCATGTTGTCTCCTGAAGTCGATGTAGAGTTTCAGCTAGAGCCGGGCACTGACCCGGTTCATGCCCACCGCGTGTCAATCCGAGCCCAGGGCCAGCGAACCCGGCTGGCGCTTTTCAACGGCATACCGTAACAACGCTGCAGCACGGAAAATCCCGTGCCCGAACTTACTGTAAGGCATGGTGGCAAACAAGGCCATCACAACACCCAGGTGTATGGCCAGCAGGGCGGGCAAGGCCGGCGTGGCACGTGCCAGCCACAGAATCAGCCCACTGCTGCTGGTCAAGAAAAGCAACGCAATAAAGCCCAAGTCCATGGGTTTTTGGGCTGCATCTCCGTGCCTGGGATCACGCAGGCGGTTGAGGCGGTACAGGCTCACCGTGCCCAGCACCATACCGATGCCGCCAACCGCGCCCAGCAACTTGGGCAAACTGGGCAGGTCGTAAGGTGCCACCCAACCCAAAACATAGTGGTACAGAGTGGCCACACTGGTGGCGGCAAAGCACAGCAAAAAACCGTAGAAAGTCAGGTGGTGGGCGCGGCGGCGCGACAGCGTGTAAGCATCGTCTTCATTGTTGCAACCTTCGCCGTGGCCACCGCCAAGGTATTTCAAGCGCAGCACATCATGCGTTGCCTCCGCAGCAGCAGGCGCACTGACCGGCTGGCCGGTGGTCGCCGGCTTGACTTCGTGCCAGAAGCGTCGCACTCCCAGACCCATTGCCAGCACCGCAAACAAAAATATCGGCGCGAACAGGCTGACCATCAGGTTGTGCGGGAACAGGTTATAAAAATTGCCGCGCAGGTCACCGCCCCACAGGGTGCCATGGAGCGCCAGGGCCAGCATCAAAAAACCTGCTAGCGCGGCGGCCAGCGCCAGGCAGACGGTGAGTCCGTTACGCTGGTACAGCGCGCCCAGTGCGGGCGGCCAGGCGTAGTCGGCGTAGGTCTGCACCCGCACCCTGGCCATAGCCTGCGGCACATTGACGGCAAATTCATGTGGCGGCGCGTACTGGCAGGCATGCAGACACGCGCCACAGTTATGGCACAGGTTGGCCAGGTAATGGCTGTCGGCCTTGCCAAACTCCAGACGCCGGGTCATGGCTGGGAACACGGCGCAAAAGCCCTCGCAATAACGGCAGGCGTTGCAGATCTGAAGCTGGCGGGCGACTTCTTCTTCCGGCGCAGTAAGCGGCAAGGCGACGCTGTCCCGGCCATTCGCCAACGCTCGGGCTTGGCGCGTCAGCGATTCAAGCGACCGCATGAATTGCTCCTGAATTTATAGCTGCTTGCGCAGCCTTGACACCGGCTATGCGGCCAAAAGCCGTACCAATCGACATGCCGACACCGGCCGTGTAGCCCTTGCCCAAGACATTGCCGGCCATCATTTCGCCGGCAACAAACAGGTTGGCGCTGGGCCGACCAGCAAAGTGCACGGCAGTGGTGGCGTCGGTTTTCAGTCCCAGGTAGGTGAAGGTCACGCCGGGCTTGAGCGCGTAACCATAAAACGGGGGGGTATCAATGCGCCTGGCCCAATGGGATTTGGCAGGACTCAGGCCCACTGTGGCGCAGTCATCCAGCACGGTGTGGTCAAAGGTTCCGGCCCCACAGGCGGTGTTGTAGGCATCGATGGTCTGCATGAATGCATTCACGTCAAGGCCCAGTTGCTGCGCCAGTTCGGGCAGGCTGCTGGCCTTGCTGCCGGGAAATACCGGTGGCATGAATCGGCCCACCGCCTTGGCGTCGATGATCGAGAAACCGACCTGCGCCGGCTGCTGCGCCACCAAGCGGCCCCAGATCGCATAGCGCTTGGGCCAGAAATCTTCACCTTCGTCATAAAAACGCCTGCCCTGGGCGTTGACCACAATGCCCAATGAGACGCAATCAATCCGGGTGCAGATGCCGCCGTCGTACAGCGGGGCACGGGCGTCAATCGCCACCATGTGGGCCTGGGTCGGATCGCCAATGGTGTCAGCCCCGGCGTTCATCAAATTTTTGAGCAGCACACCCTGGTTGTAACGGGTGCCTCGGATCGCAAAATTGTCTGAGGGCCACTCGCCGCGTTCATTCTGGCCCCAAGCCTCTCGCAGCCATTCGCGATTGGACTCAAAGCCGCCCGCTGCCAGAACGCAGGTTTTCGCTGTGATCCTTTCGGTACCGACATATGCCGCCACAAAACGACCGTCCTCAAGCTCTAGGCGCTCTACCGGCGAGTTGTAGCGGACCACTACGCCCAGCTTTTCGGCGCTGCGGTAATAGGCGTTGACCAGTGCCTTGCCGCCGCCCATGAAAAAGGCATTGGTACGCGACAGGTGCAGCGTGCCAGACAGTGAGGGCTGAAAGCGCACCCCGTGGTGGCGCATCCAGTCACGGCAGGTCGACGACTCACGGATCGTCAGGCGAGCCAGCGCTTCGGTGGTCTGGCCACCGGTGACCTTGAGCAGGTCCTGCCAGAACTCTTCTTCCGAGTAGGCATCGGTCAGCACATCTTGCGGCGCGTCGTGCATGCAGCGCAGGTTGCGGGTGTGGACCGAATTGCCGCCACGCCACTCGCGCGGAGCGGCTTCGAGCAGCATCACGCTGGCCCCCGCCTCACGCGCCATGAGCGCCGCACACAGCGCCGCATTGCCGCCACCAATCACCAATACATCTGCGCCCACACCCACCTCGTTTTTTGAAACTGCCCGACTATAAGCCAGTGCCCATACTGCAACGGTCCCAGCGGGGATAATTCCCCCATGGACAAGCAGAACAGTCGGCAGCGGGTGGACGTGGGCTTAAGCGGCGGCGTGGATTCTGCCGTCTCTGCCTGGCTATTGA
>JANOLL010000355.1:0-10470 GCA_031419775.1 Polaromonas sp.
GCTCGGTCTACAGGGATGCTTGCGTGTGGGCCGACTGATGGACGAAGGCAAGGACGTGCCCGAAATGATTTCGCTGATCAAGCGCAACAGTTGCGGCAAGTCGCTCGACATCGCCCGCATGGCGCGCGACATGCACGGCGGCAACGGCATCCACGACGAGTACCACGTGATCCGCCACATGATCAACCTCGAAACCGTCAACACCTACGAAGGCACGCACGATGTGCACGCGCTGATTCTGGGCCGCGCCCAGACCGGCTTACAGGCGTTTTATTAAAGACTATTAATTATTTATGGCTCGGACCAACGTCTCGCCTGGGGTCGTTGCTATATATTTCATAGTATTTAATGGACCTGGGCACCGTTAAGCCGCTCCTGACCAGCCTGCTGATGCCGCCGCAGTCGCTGATGCTGTTGGCCCTGTTTGGCCTGCTGCTGGCTGTCTGGCGCCGCCGCGCTGGCCTGGTGCTGGCGGCTTTGGCTATCGCCGTGCTGTGGTGGCTCAGTTGCCATGGCACGGCGGTATGGCTGGCGCGCACGGTGCTGCCGCAATTTGCGCCGCTATTGCCCACAGCTTTAAAGCAGGCAAGTGTGCAGGCGGTGGTGGTGCTGGGCGGCGGCGTTCTGCCCGAGGCCCCCGAGTATGGTCAGGCGCAACCCAGCGCCCAGTCAGCTGCCCGCCTGCGCTATGGCGTCTGGCTGTCGCGTCAATCGGGCTCGCTCGCTGCGTTGCCCGTGGCTTTCACTGGTGGCCTCGGCTGGGGAGCCAGTGCGACACAAAAAGAATCCGAAGCCGACGTCGCCAAGCGCGTCGCACTGCAGGACTACGGCGTACGCCTGCGATGGCTAGAGTCTGATTCACACGATACCCAGGGCAATGCGCGCCTGCTAACGCCGTTGCTGCAACGTGACGGCATCCAGCGCATTGCCCTCGTCACGGAAGCCTGGCACATGCCCAGAGCTGTCGCCGCCTTTGAGCGATTTGGCCTGACTGTGACGCCCGCTCCGATGGGTTTTATCCGGCCGATACAAAACGACGTCATGCAGTGGCAGCCCAGCGCACGAGGCTTGCAGGCCTCTCAACAGGTGCTGCGAGAGTGGCTGGCACGCGGGATCAGCCAGATCAGTCCACAGTAATGCGACGGCCCGTCGCCATTCGAAGTCTGGCAGGGAACATTGACGTCGGCTATGCGAAAAGGTTATATTACTAACCAGTCAGTCATTAACAATGCCGCCTGCCCATCTCATCTGCAAAACTCATGCGTTAACCGACGTCAAACGGGAGCGGCGGAAGGAGGCGCGTCCGGGCGAACTGCTGGACGCCGCGCTGGACCTGTTTGTGGAGAAAGGTTATGCAGCCACCCGTGTCGAGGAGGTAGCGGCGCGCGCAGGGGTTTCCAAAGGAACTCTGTTTTTGTACTTTTCCAGCAAGGAAGAGCTGTTTAAAGCAGTGGTTCGGGAAAACATTTCTGGCCGCTTTAAAGAGTGGAGCGACGAAATTTCAAGTTGCCAGGGAAGCACCCACGACATGCTGGCCTACTGCATGAACAGCTGGTGGGACCGCGTCGGGGCAAGCAAAGCATCGGGCATCACCAAACTCATGATGAGCGAAGCCACCAACTTTCCCGACATCGCTGCTTACTACCAGAAGGAAGTTATCGCCCCGGGCCAGACCCTGATCAGGCGAATTTTGCAGCGCGGCATGGACCGCGGCGAATTCCGCACAATGGATTTGGACTATGCGGTGTACAGCGTCGTCGCGCCCATGATTTTTCTGATGCTTGCCAAGCACTCAGCTGGCGTGTGCGTTGGCGGCACCGCTGACCTCGATCCTAAAAAATACATCGCCATGCAGTTGGGAACCATCCTCCATGGCCTGAGCACAGTGCCGCACGCCGCTGTGCCGGGCGAGGCAAAACACCCTTCATGACTCCGTTCCGACAACGCTGGATCGCTGCAGCGATCGTGCTGCTAGTGGCCACGCTGATTGCAGTGGCCGTCATGCGTGCCCTGTCAGCACGCCAAGCCCAGCAGCTTGCTCTGGTGAAGGCTAGCAGCGCCAAAGATGTGGAACGGATAGAGCTGGCCGCCACCGATGTCGTCCGGGCGCAAATGCTGGAACTGACGCAGGGTATCGCAGTATCGGGGTCGATCAGGGCCCTCCATTCCGCAGTCATCAAGGCACGGGTAGCCGGGGAACTTCAAGGGCTCAGCGTTCGCGAAGGGGACTTTGTCAAAGCCGGCCAAGTGATTGCCCGGATTGATGCCAGCGAATACCAGTCGCGCGTACGACAGGCCCGGGAACAGGCTGAAGCGGCCAAAGCACAAGTCGAAGTGGTCCAACGCCAATACGACAACAACAAGGCTTTGGTCGACCAGGGCTTTATTTCCCGGACAGCACTGGACACGTCGCTGGCCAATCTCAATGCCGCCCGGGCGACCTACAAGGCGGCCCAGGCCGCTACCGAACTGGCCTCCAAAGTTTTGGGCGACACCGTGCTGCGGGCGCCCATTGCCGGCCAGGTGTCGCAGCGTCTGGCGCAGCCGGGCGAGCGCGTCGGTGTGGACGCCCGCATTGTCGAACTGGTCGATTTGAGCCAGCTTGAACTCGAAGTCGCGCTAGCTGCATCAGATGCGGCCCTGGTTCGCATCGGCCAGACTGCGACGCTGCAGGTTGAAGGAAGTGCCCAGGTCGTGCCTGCCGCAGTTGCCCGCATCAACCCCAGCACCCAGGGGGGGAGCCGCAGCGTTGTGGCTTACCTGAGCATCGCCAACCCTGACAGTGGAAAGGCGTTTCCCCTGCGCCAGGGGCTTTTTGCTCAAGGCACACTGGGAGCCGTCAGGACCACTCAGCTGGCAGTGCCGCTCAGCAGTGTACGAAGCGACAGGCCCACACCCTATCTCCAGACCGTTGCAAGCGGCCGCATTGCTTACCGGCAAGTGGAGCTGGGCGCACGCGGAACCAGCCCTGCGCCGGACTCCGGTGAAGCGATGGTGGCTATCAAGGGGACCGGGGTCGATGAAAAAACCGTAGTGGTTCGCGGTCATATCGGCTCCCTACGAGAAGGCATAGCAGTGCGATTCACCCCGGTTGCCGGCGCCACCACCCCGGGCCCTGCGGACGCTGCTTCCGGCACTAAAGCACCCTGACCCTGCGCCATGTGGTTCACGCAGGTCAGCCTTAAAAATCCGGTTTTTGCCACCATGGTCATGCTGGCCATCGTGGTGCTGGGGCTTTTTTCATACCAGCGCCTGCAGGTCGACCAGTTCCCCAATATCGACCTGCCTGTCGTGGTGGTCACCGCCGACTACCCTGGCGCCTCGCCCGAGATTGTTGAAAGTGAAGTCACCAAGAAAATCGAGGAAGGCGTCAACTCAATTGCCGGTGTCAGCAGCTTGACCTCCCGCAGCTATGAGGGTCAGTCTGTCGTCATCATTGAATTTCAGCTCTCTGTTGACGGCCGCAAGGCCGCCGAGGACGTGCGCGAGAAAATTGCGGCGATTCGCCCCCTTTTGCGCGATGAGGTCAAGGAGCCGCGCGTGCTGCGCTTTGACCCCTCAAGTCGCGCCGTCTGGTCAGTAGCTGTACTGCCCGCCACAACACCAGACACAACGCGACCGATGTCTGCCGTCGAGCTGACCAACTGGGCCGACCAGGTACTGAAAAAACGGCTCGAAAACGTCCGCGGGGCAGGTTCGGTCTCGCTGGTTGGCGGGACCAAGCGCGAGATCAATATCTATCTCAACCCTCAGGCTATGGAGGCGATCGGCATCACCCCCGATCAGGTGGTCAATGCGGTGCGAAATGAAAACCAGGACCTGCCGATTGGTGCCATCCGTTCGATGACGCAGGAACGTGTGGTCAAGATTGATGCCCGCATGAAGCGGCCCGAAGACTTCGGCAAGATCATCGTGGCCCGCAAAAATGCCATGAATGGCACCGGCGTGAGCGCCGCCGTAACCGTCGATCAGCTAGCCCGCATCGCCGACGGTACACAAGAAATTGAATCACTGGCTCTTTACAACGGCCAACGCACGCTGCTGCTCAGCGTACAAAAAGCCCAGGATGAAAACACCATCGCCGTGGTGGATGGTTTGAACAAAGCGGTGGCCGACATTCAGCAGCAATTGCCGCCAGGTATCCGCCTGGAGCTGGTCACGGACGGGTCCCGATCGATTCGGGTGGGCGTTGAAAACGTGCGCCGTACGCTCATAGAAGGTGCGCTGCTCACCGTGCTGATCGTATTTTTATTTCTCAATTCATGGCGCTCGACCGTGATCACCGGATTGACGCTGCCGATTTCCATCATCGGCAGCTTTCTGTTCATGAACTTGTTCGGCTTCACCATCAACATGATCACGCTGATGGCCTTGTCGCTGTGCGTGGGCCTGCTGATTGATGACGCGATTGTGGTGCGCGAGAACATCGTGCGCCACGTCAAGATGGGCAAAACACCGTATTTGGCTTCGCTCGACGGAACCCGGGAAATCGGCCTGGCCGTGCTCGCCACGACCTTCTCCATCGTTGCGGTTTTTCTGCCGGTTGGATTTATGGGCGGCATCATCGGGAAGTTTTTTCACGAGTTCGGCATCACGATCGTGGCTGCGGTGCTGCTTTCGATGTTCGTCAGCTTCACGCTGGACCCGATGCTGTCCAGCATCTGGCACGACCCGGCGATTCAAGACCGCAAGCCAGCCGGCGCGTCAAAGAGCATTTATGACAAGACCATTGGACGGGTCACTGGCTGGTTTGACCACGCTACCGAATCGCTGAGTCAAAGTTATCAGGGCATTCTGCGCTGGGCACTTGGCCACAAGCTCATCACACTGGCACTGGCTGTCGTGATTTTTACCACCAGTGTGCTCATGGTGCCGCTGCTGGGAACCGAGTTTGTACCCAAGGCCGATTTTTCGGAAACCACTCTCAACTTTTACACACCAGTGGGCTCTTCACTGGAAGCCACAGAGGCCAAAGCGCGGCAGGTCGAAGCCATCGTCCGCGAGTTCCCCGAGGTGCGCTACACCCTGGCGACGCTGAACACCGGCAACGCTCAAGGGAAGATGTATGCCAGCCTTTATGTGAGACTGGTCGACCGGAAAACCCGCAAGCGAAGCGTCGATGAGTTATCGGGCGTTTTGCGAGAGCGGCTTCGGCAGGTTCCGGGCATCACCGTCACGCACATTGGCCTGCTCGATTCGGTGGGGGGCAACAAGCAGATCGAATTGTCCCTGCAAGGTCCTGATTTGAAAGAGCTTGAGCGCCTGACCCGCATCATCTCCGACAAGCTCCGGGGCATTCCCGGACTCGTCGATCTGGACTCCAGCGTCAAGCCCGACAAGCCGGTGATTCAGGTGGAGGTGCGGCGCGATGCGGCGTCCGACCTGGGTCTTTCCGTCTCGCAAATTGCCGCGTCCCTGCGCACGCTGCTGGCCGGGCAAACCGTCGGCAACTGGCGCGCGCCTGACGACCAGACCTATGACGTCAATGTGCGCCTGGAACCCAACGCGCGCAATGCCGTGCAAGATCTGGCTCGCTTGCCTTTCATGACTAGCAGCGTGGGCACCCATGCCGACGGGTCGATGCGTATCGTCCGGCTCAGCCAGGTCGCGAGCGTCAGCGAATCGACTGGCCCCAACCAGATCAACCGGCGCGACCTGTCCCGCGAAGTCGCCATCAATGGCAACGTTTCCAACCGCGCGGCTGGTGAGGTCTCTACCGACATCAAAGCCACACTCGACAGCATGACTTTTCCGCCAGGCTACCGCTACCAATTCGGTGGAGCCACCAAAAATATGGCGGAATCATTCGGCCACGCCATCTCTGCCCTGGTACTGGCGATATTGTTCATTTACATGATCCTGGCCAGCCAGTTCAAAAGCTTTCTGCAACCGCTGGCACTGATGACTTCGTTGCCCCTGACTTTGATCGGCGTGGTTTTGGCGCTGCTGCAGTTTCGTTCGACGCTGTCGATGTTTTCAGTGATCGGCATCGTCATGCTGATGGGCCTGGTGACCAAAAACGCGATCCTGCTGGTGGACTTTGCGATCCGGCTGCGCGCAGACGCTATCGACGCGAACGGCCACCGCATCCCCGGCATGGATCGAAGCGAAGCCTTGCTGATGGCTGCCAAAGTCAGGTTGCGCCCCATCCTCATGACCACGCTGGCGATGATTTTTGGCATGGTGCCGCTGGCCTTCGCTCTGACGGAGGGCTCGGAACAAAGGGCGCCCATGGGTCAGGCGGTCATTGGCGGTGTCATCACGTCATCGCTTTTGACCCTGGTCGTGGTACCAGTGACTTATTGCTATCTGGATGATCTGGCGCAATGGATTCGGCGTGGATTCCGTCCAAAAGCCGCTTCCGCATCAATGCCCGACAGCCCGCCTGACATGACCCACGACGACTAAAATCAAGCTTCCAGCGCCTCGCTTTGCCTCTACTTTTCAACGCATCCGATCAAACCGCCATGAACTACGAACAAGCCCGATTCAACATGATTGAGCAGCAAATCCGTCCCTGGGAGGTGCTGGACAACCAGGTGCTGTCGTTGCTGGCAGTGATCAAGCGCGAAGATTTTGTACCGCTGGCCCACCGGTCGCTGGCGTTTGTCGACATGGAAATCCCCCTGACTGCCGATCTGCAGCAGCACCCCAGTCAATGCATGCTGGCTCCCAAGGTCGAGGCCCGCATTCTGCAGGACCTGGCGGTGCAAAAGCACGAGAAAGTGCTGGAGATCGGCACCGGATCGGGCTACATGGCCGCGCTACTGGGCCACCGTGCGCAGCAGGTCATCACGCTGGAAATCGACAGCGCACTGGCTCAGACAGCACGCGACAAGCTTAAAAAGGCTGGCATTCACAACGCAGAGGTACGCACAGGCGACGGCGCCGCATCATTTGCCAAAGCCGTGGCCGGCAGCGACCCGCTGCGTGGGCCGTTTGACGTGATTGTCATGAGCGGCTCGGTCGCAGCGGTGCCCGAAGCACTGCTTCAGTTATTGAAGGTGGGGGGTAGGCTCAGTGCCATCGTGGGCCACGATCCGGTCATGCGCGCCACGTTGGTGACCCGGGTCGCCGACAACGCCTGGCGCACCACGCAGGCCTGGGACACCGTGGCACCGCGGCTGTTGAACTTTCCTGAACCCTCCCGATTCAGCTTTTAAACGCCACCCCCAGCAGACCCCACCATGGCGCCTCAACTTCGTCCCGCCCACTTCGCCGACTGGCGAGATGGCGCAACATCGCTTGCACCGGCGACTCTACCCGTCGTGCTAGATGTTCGCGAGCCCTGGGAACTGCAGGTTGCGTCGGTCAAGCCTGATGGATTCTTGCTGATGCATATTCCGATGCGCGACATTCCGGCCCGCGTGGCTGAACTGCAGCAGGCCCATGGATGCAGCCAGCCAATTGCCTGTCTGTGCCACCATGGTCTGCGCAGCATGCAGGTGGCCAATTTTCTGGCGCAGAGCGGTTTCACCGAGGTCGTCAACCTTGAAGGCGGCATCGAAGCCTGGTCGCAGCAGGTCGACCAGACCGTTCCGCTTTACTGAGTAAACGATCATGTCGCCGCTTGCGGCTTGCGGATCGAGGCCTGAATGAGAAGACGGATGGTTGGATTGCGAATCGACCATCGATAGCAGGATTAGGACACTTATGACTACGCCCCCTTCACTGCATGTTCCGCCCGCGCTGGCAAGGCTGCTGCCGCTGTCGCTGGCCATCGCCACGGCGCTCCTGGCCTTTACCCCATTCGCCCAAGCGCAAAGCCTGGTAGATCTTTACGCATCGGCCCGGGCCTTCGACGCCAGTTACCAGTCGGCCAGGCTGCAATACGACGCAAATATCGCCAGGGCCGAACAGGCCAAAGCCGGCATCCTGCCCATGGCGGGCTTGAGCGCAGGGGTATCCCGCACAGGTTTCGAAAATACCAGCCCCCAGGTCAACCGCAGCTTCAGCACTCAAAACGCAACGCTCAGCGCGTCGCAGCCGATTTACCGCCCGGGTAACTGGGCCAACTACGAGCAAGGCCTGCAGCAGGTGGCTCTGGCCAAGGCGCAACTCGACGCGGCTGAGCAGGACCTGATCGTGCGCACCAGCCAGTCCTACTTTGACGTGCTGGCCGCGCAGGACACCCTGACCTTTGTCAAGGCTCAAAAAACTGCGGTCGCGGAACAGTTGGCTTCGGCCAAACGCAATTTTGAAGTGGGCACCTCCACCATCACCGACACGCGTGAAGCACAGGCCCGCTTCGACCTGGTGACTGCCCAGGAAATCTCGGCCGAAAACGATTTGCGGGTGAAGAGAATCACCCTCGATCAGCTGGTGGGGAAATCCGAGGCACAACCCACGGGCTTGCTGGCACCGGTGAATTTGCCGCCCGTGCTACCCCCAGACGTCAACGCATGGGTGCAGCAATCCAGCAGTCTGCACCCCAGCATCCGTCAGGCCCAAAGCGGCCTGGCTATCGCCGAGCTTGAAGTCACCAAAGCGCAAGCCGGCCACAAGCCCACACTCGACGTCACAGCCAACTACAACGTGACCCGCAATCCATCCGGCACCGTGACCTCGCTGCAGCCGCAGGCCTCGCGTACGCAGACCGGTAGCGTGGGCCTGCTATTCAATTTGCCACTGTTTGCGGGCTTCGCGACGCAAAACCGGGTGCGAGAAACCCTGTCGCTCAGGGACAAGGCGCAAAGCGACCTCGAGGGAACTCGCCGCACCGTGGCGCTCAGCACACGCACAGCATTTTTCGGCGTGCAATCAGGACAGGGGCAAGTGAAGGCACTGGAGGCAGCAGAGTTGTCCAGCCAGAGCGCACTCGACGCCAACAAGCTGGGCTACCAGGTCGGCGTGCGCATCAACATTGATGTGCTCAATTCACAAAGCCAGCTGTTTCAGACCAAGCGCGACCTGGCGCAAGCCCGTTACAACGTGCTGCTGGGTGGACTGCGATTGCGTCAGGCCAATGGCAGCTTGACACCCGAAGACTTGCAGCCCATCAATGCGCTGCTGGTCAAATAAACCTGTTCAGATGATCAGATGCTGCATTAGATAAATTTAGGCATAAACAAACTGTAAACAATTCTTTGTGAATCTAAAGATTATTCGTCAGAATGGTGCTTTCAAAGCCCAGTCCTTACCCATTTTCATCATGAAATTCAAGACCAAAGCCACACTAGCCTTCCTTGCCATAGCGTTAACCGCTAGCAATTTGGTAGCAGCGCAAACCACTTTATTGAACGCTTCGTATGACGTGGCGCGCGAGTTTTACAAAGACATCAACATCGCCTTCATCGCCAGCTACAAAAAAACCGCCGGCAAGGACATCAAGATCGACCAGGCCCATGGCGGTTCCAGCGCCCAGGCCCGCGCCGTCAACGACGGACTGGAGGCAGACGTGGTCACCATGAACACCACCACCGATGTGGACTTTTTGGCCAGCACCGGCGTCGTGGCCAGGGACTGGACCAAAAAATTCCCCAACAACGCTGCGCCCACCAGCTCCACCATGCTGTTTCTGGTTCGCAACGGCAACCCCAAGGGCATCAAAGACTGGGATGACCTGATCAAGCCTGGCGTGCAGGTGATTGTGGTCAACCCCAAAACCGGTGGCAACGGCCGTATGGCCTACCTGGCAGCGTGGGGTGCCGTACGCAAGAAAGGCGGCACCGATGCCCAGGCCGCGGAATTTGTATCCAAGCTCTACAAGAACGTACCGGTACTGGCCAAGGGCGGCCGCGACGCGACGACCATCTTTTTACAACGCAATATTGGCGACGTGCTGGTCACGTTTGAGTCTGAAGTGGTATCGGTAGACAAAGAATTCGGCGCCGGCAAAGTCGATGCCATCCACCCCAGCAGCTCCATCGTTGCGGAAAACCCTGTCGCCGTGGTCGAAAGAACCGTCGCCAAAAAAGGAACAGCCGAAGCGGCCAGAGCCTACCTGAACTTCCTCTATTCCGATGAAGGACAGGAGATTGCGGCACGTCACGCGATTCGGCCGCGTAACCCAGCAATTCTGAAGAAGTACGCCAGCACCTTCAAACCTATTGCCTTGTTCACCGTTGACGAATACTTCGGCTCCTTCGCCGAGGCGCAGAAAGTGCATTTCAACGACGGCGGCCAATTCGACAAGATTTATACCGTCAAGTAAGTGAGCGCAGCCGTGACTGCAGAGCCGGTCAGCGGCCTGCCCCACCTGGCGCCTGTGCGCCGCTCCGCCAGGCGAACACTTCCCGGATTCAAGATCACCCTGGGCTTTACGCTGTTTTATCTCAGCGTGATTGTGCTAATTCCTCTTTCGGCGCTGCTATTCAAAACCTTCACGCTCACCTGGGAGCAGTTTGTCAGCGCCGTGTCCAGCCCCCGCGTGATGGCTTCCTACCAGCTAACTTTCGGCGCGTCTTTTCTGGCGGCAGTGGTTAACGCGGTATTTGGCTTGCTGGTGGCCTGGGTCCTGGTGCGCTATTC
>JANOLL010000356.1:0-2746 GCA_031419775.1 Polaromonas sp.
ACCACATTGAAGTCGGCCTGCATAACCGGAACAATCACCAACTGCGCAACTCGGTCCATCGGCTCGATCGTGAACGGATGCTCACTGCGGTTCCACGCACTCACCATCAGTTGGCCCTGGTAGTCGCTGTCTATCAGACCCACCAGGTTGCCCAGAACAATCCCATGTTTGTGACCCAGCCCGGAGCGAGGCAGGATTAATGCGGCATAGCCCGGATCACCCAGATGCAGCGCAATACCGGTGGGCAGCAAATGACAGGCGTTGGGTGCCAGGGTCAATGGCGCGTCAAGGCAGGCGCGCAAGTCCAGCCCCGCGCTGCCTGGCGTCGCGTAATGGGGAAGCTGGTCTGCCATCCGGGGGTCCAGTAACCTGACATCAATCTTCATAGGCAGAATTTCAAATTTGTTAACGTTATGCGCGATTATCAGCGCCGCTCAGCCTTGCTTCGCTTAGCTTTGCCTTGTATAAACCTGCTACGCCCTGTATCAAGTTTGAAACTGAGTTACAAACCTAGCCAAAAAGTCTCAGGGCCAGCTATTGAATGACTGAACAAGACATTTTCTTTACCCACACCATCGTCGGACCGCCGCTTTCTATTGAATTGGGTCGCCCGCTTGTCCCCATAAAGAGGCCGCGATCGGCTCCGCACCCTGATGCACTGCAGGCCAATATGGCCAGCGACCGTTTTTCTCTCGGTCCAGGCTGGAGAACCTGGTGCCTGATACAGGGGTCCTACCCTTATGCTGGTCTGCCCCGGCGCAGGCCTGGCAAAGCCCGGCGTGTACTGGAAAGGTACGCGCTGGTGCTGGCATGTGTTGCCGTATTGATGACGCTGACCGCGGCTAGCGTCATAGCTATCGTGTTTTGGCAACCTCCCGCCGGGCCTGCTGTATTTCCCTGGCTTGGGAGATTCTGACGCGTGACTGATATTGAGAGCAGCACCTACCCCGCAGGGCATCAAGATGTCCTGACCATAGACCCCGTGGCCATGAACGTAGTCAACCGGGTGTCAGCCGACTCCCAATTGACCGGCCAGTCCGTTTTCAAGGGCGGGCTACTGGTACAGGGCCAAATCGACGGTATCCTCGACGTTCGCGGCGCGCTAATCGTTTGGGGTGGTGGACAGGTGTCTGGACGCATCAAGGTCTGGGGTGACCTGTATCTTTTTGGTCGACTCGGCGAAGCGAATCAAATGGACACCGCGACCACTCTGGAATGTCTCGGCACCGCCTACATTGCCAGTACCGGCATTTCACGCGCCGCGCTGTTTGCGCACCGGATTCGCATGTACGACGGCGCGCAACTGCAAGGCCCTTTTAAAACGCTCAAAAGCACCACTTCACTACCGGAATTGAACGACCTTGCCGTGCCTTAAGCTTGAACATGTCGCTACCGCCAATTCAAGCCCACTTTTTCAGACAGACAGGAAACCACCATGTCCAACAAGACCCCTTACATTCAGCCCTATCCGGCATCCAAACCAGCGGCTACATCCGCTTCGGGCAACTCTGATCAGAAAGCAAGCGATTCGCAGGCCGCGTCGACATCGCGCTCGGTTGAGGTACCGGTAGGCACTGCACTGCCGAACAGCGCCGCCATGCGGCTGCCCACACTCACGAATGCGGCAGCAGGGGACAACACGCCAGACGCTGCCAGCGACCGGCAAAGCCTGATAGCCGAAGGCGTTAATTTTGTCGGCAATGCCCAATTGACCGGTGTGTGCAGCGTCGGCGGCAAGGTAGAGGGCAACCTGGTGCAATCACCTGGTCACAGCATCACGGTCATCGTGACTGAATCGGGCTATGTCAAGGGAGACATCATCGCGAGCAATATCTCCATCATGGGTCAGACCGAGGGCTTGCTGGACGCCACAGGCGGTGCCGTCACGCTACACGACGCCTCCCGCGTTTCAGGCCACGTACGCTACAAGCGCCTACAGGTCAACGGCGCCGATCTGAATGCCACCCTGGAAAAAGCGGTTGGACCCGAAGCAGGCAGTGCGGTGGGCTCTGGCGCTTCGTCGGCGGCCAAACTTCGGCACGAGTCAGTGAAAAATGAGGCAGCCGACTTGCCGACACAAAATCCCGACCAAGCCATCTGACAACCGGTGAGTTCACGTGCGATGCAATGGTTTTGAAAGCCCTCCTATTCAGGTCAGCCTCGTCCAATCGGCCGTATCCCGCTCGGGAACCGTTTCCGGTGATCGACAGCAACACCTTGCGGCAGGCAGCACTGCAAGCGAGTTGGCAGCGCGATCGCCGAGTGGCCGGCAGGCGGCAGGCCTGGCGCTGGGCGCTGTATTGGTCGTGGCGGTACGGAAAAAAGGCTTTCGTTTTTGGCGCCCCGCCACTGGCTATTTATTTGCTGGCTATCCAGGTAGGACTGCTCCATCGCACCGAGCCTCAGATGGCCAGTCCAGTATCCACAAGCGAAGTCATTGCCAAGCATTCAGCCAACAACGTGGCCAGCGGCAACACCACAAGTCTCGCTGCGTTGGCGGTAGATCCACTGAAACTGCAGCTGGCAACAGTGTTGGGCAGCACCAAGATCGGTGCAGCGGCATCCCATCAGTTTTCCAATGCTTTGGTCAATTCCCCAGTCAGCACCGTGACACCACCCTTGCGGCTCAGGCCTGAAATTCAACTTTTATCGAAGGAGTCTCCCCCATGAAAATCCGTTCCGAGCCATCCATGACCCGCCTTGTACCCACTGAAAGGCTGTCCGCCATTTCCAGCCTGATAGCTGA
>JANOLL010000357.1:0-7127 GCA_031419775.1 Polaromonas sp.
TTCGAGTGTGTTGTTCCCGTCCGCTGCCCGCCTGTCCAGGGTGGGTGGTTTTTTCAACCCAGCTCCAACTGGATGTCTTTGAAGAGGAGTTTTTCTATGAACTTGACGATAAGCGGCCATCACCTGGAAGTTACCCCTGCGCTACGTGGATATGTCACCAGCAAGCTCGACCGGATTACCCGGCATTTTGACCAGGTTGTGGACGTCAAAGTCCTGTTAACAGTTGACAACATGAAGGAAAAAGAGCGACGCCAACGCGCAGAATGCAATGTGCACGTCAAGGGTCGCGATATCTTTGCCGAGAGCTCACACGCCGATTTGTACGCCGCCGTCGATGAGTTGACCGACAAGCTGGACCGCCAGGTCGCACGCCATAAAACCAAAACCCAGGACCATCACCATACCGCCGTCAAGCGACAGGATCAGGCTCAAGCCTGACTGCAGGTGCCAAGCTGAAAGCGATCACACAGGCGTCCTCCGTTGCAGAGGACCTGTTAGCCATCGCAGCCGGCCGCCATGATCTGGCGGCTTTTTTCTGGCCGCATGGTTATCAAACCTGCCGTAAAGTGCATAATTCGGCGACTTAAAGAGCGTTATGAACCGTCTGTCGCAAATTTTGCCCCTTGCACAAGTGCTGGTCAGTGTTGAAGCGACCAGCAAGAAGCGTGCTTTCGAGGAAGCCGGCCTTCTGTTTGAAAACCAGCATGGCCTGAACCGAGCGCTGATCACCGACAGCCTGTTCGCCCGTGAGCGGCTGGGTTCGACCGGGCTGGGACACGGCGTGGCTATCCCTCATGGTCGCATCAAGGGCCTCAAAGCGCCGATGGCTGCGGTGTTTCAGTTGCGCGCACCGATCGGATTTGACGCGCCCGACGAGCAGGCCGTTGCACTCCTGATATTTCTCCTGGTCCCTGAAGCGGCGACCCAAAAACACCTTGAAATTTTGTCCGAGATTGCAGAGATGCTCAGCGACAGTGGCCTGCGCGAGGAGCTCAAGACCATTCCTGACGCCAGCGCCCTGCATGGCCTGATCGCGAGCTGGCGTTCGGCTCAAGCCACCAGCGCCTGAATTTCCATTTTGGTTGAGCTGTCGGCATGAAACCCACCGCCATCAGCGCCGATGTCCTGTTTGAAGACCACCGCAGCACCCTGAAGTGGGAGTGGGTCGCCGGACTCGGCGCGTCCGAACGCCGCTTCGACGAAATCGCCGTGCGCGCTGCACGCTCGGGTGCTGACCTGGTCGGCTACCTTAACTACATCCATCCCTACCGTGTCCAGATTTTGGGCGAACGGGATGTCGCCTACCTGACCGGCTCCAACGAGGAAGAGTGCGCCCGGCGCGTGTCGCGCATCATCACGCTGGAGCCGCCGGTGCTGATCGTGGCCGATGGACAGACTGCGCCCGACATGTTGCTGTCAATGTGTGAACGGGCGCAGTTGCCGATGTTTGCCACCCCCGAGTCGGCCGCCTTTGTCATCGATGTGCTGCGCGCGTATTTGTCCAAGCACTTTGCGGAACGGACGTCCATGCATGGCGTCTTCATGGACATCCTGGGTCTGGGCGTCTTGATCACGGGCGAATCCGGGCTTGGCAAGAGCGAATTGGGGCTGGAGCTGATTTCTCGCGGTCACGGGCTAGTTGCCGATGATGCACTGGATCTCTACCGAATCAACCAGATGACGATTGAGGGCCGCTGCCCGGAGCTGCTGCAGAACCTGCTGGAAGTTCGGGGTATCGGCCTGTTGGATATCAAGGCCATCTTTGGCGAAACCGCAGTGCGTCGCAAGATGCGCCTGAAAATGATCGTGCATCTGGTGCGCCGGGAAACCCTGGAACGCGAGTACGAACGAATTCCTTACGAGCCCCTGACGCAGGATGTTCTGGGTATTCCCGTCCGCAAGGTCATTATTCAGGTTGAGGCTGGCCGAAACATTGCCGTGCTGGTGGAAGCCGCGGTACGCAATACCATTTTGGAACTTCGCGGTATCAATACCTATCTGGATTTTGTCGAGCGCCACCGCAAGGCCATGGAGCAGGACGACTGAGGCTTGAGATTGGAGTCAGGCGACCAAGCCAGAAATGATTTAGAGCCGGTCCCGCTTTGCAGGCTAAACAATCAAGAGTGATGGTGATGGTGGTGGCGCGATCCGGTCGCAGCGGTGCGGTTGGGGCATTTGTCCTTGGTGCAATTCGCGTAGATCGACAGTGAGTGATCAGCGATGGTGAAACCCTTGGCTTTTGCCACCGCATGCTGGCGCTTTTCAATCTCGGCGTCGTAAAACTCTTCCACCTTGCTGCAGTCCAGGCAGACCAAATGGTCGTGGTGCTGGCCTTCGTTGAGCTCATAGACTGCCTTGCCCGACTCGAAATTGCTCCGATTCAGCAAGCCTGCCTGCTCAAACTGCGTCAGCACCCGGTAAACCGTGGCCAGGCCGATGTCGGAACGGTCTTCCAGCAAAACCCGAAAAACATCTTCGGCAGTCATGTGGCGCTGCTTACCCGCTTGAAATATTTCAAGGATCTTAAGGCGCGGCAAGGTGGCTTTGAGCCCGGTACTTTTTAGCTCGTCGATGTTGCTCATGGAATTTCTCTTCAGGATTAGCAGCCGGTATTGAGCGGGCAACCCTGCTTTTGACACGGTAACCCGAACCCGAACCAGGCACCCCAGCCGCTACAATGAAGCATCATATCGCTACACCCCAACCTATGCCTGCAACCCATCGTGACGGCCTTCTCCTGACGCTCAAGGCCTGCGCCGCCGCCGCTTGCTTGGCTTTGACTGCCTGCGGTGGGATGAGCACCAGCGGTGCGAACCCGGTGAACTGGCTCACACCCTATAAAGTCGAGGTGATTCAGGGCAACTTTGTTTCCAGCGAACAAGCTAGCCTGCTCAAGGCCGGCATGACCCGGCAGCAGGTCAAGGACATTCTTGGCACGCCGCTGCTGGCCAGCGTTTTCCACTCGGACCGATGGGACTACGTGTTCACCTTGAAGCGGCAAAATACCGAAACCCAGTCGTTCAAGTACACCCTATTCTTCAAGGGTGACGAGCTGGAGCGTTTTGAAGGTGACACGCTTCCCAACGAAGGCGACTTCATCGCCAAGCTTGATTCTGGTCGCAAACTGGGTAAGGTGCCGGTGCTGGAGGCTACGCCAGAGCAGCTTAAAGCTGCCGAGAGATCGACCTCGGCCCGTGCTGCGACCAATGCTGCGACGGCCCCGGCCACCACGGCACCCGGCGCTTTGGCGCCGGGGTCTTACCCGCCGCTTGAAGGCGTCGCGCGCTAAGTGGTGGCGGCATGACGAACGCGCCTTCGCAAAGCAACGCTATTTCCCTCCCCCACAGGATTGCGGTTGCCGGAGCCAGCGGCCGGATGGGCCAGATGCTCATCGAGGCGATTCGCCGGAGTGATGATTGCAAGGTTTGTGGTGCGCTGGATGTCTTTGGCAGCCCCTCGATCGGGCAGGACGCCGCCGCGTTTGCCGGATCGCTCAGTGGCGTGTCGATTCAATCAGACATTTCGCTCGGCTTGAAAGACGCTCAG
This sequence comes from Polaromonas sp., assembly GCA_031419775.1. Lineage (GTDB taxonomy): Bacteria > Pseudomonadota > Gammaproteobacteria > Burkholderiales > Burkholderiaceae_C > Polaromonas. The sequence continues at coordinate 3,547 of JANOLL010000357.1, forward strand.
GTACTGATTGACTTCACGCGACCTGAGGGCACCATGGCCCATCTGGCCGCCTGCCGTGCGCTCGGCGTCAAACTGGTGATCGGTACCACCGGATTTTCAGAGACCCAAAAAGCCGCTATTGCAGAGGCGGCCCAAGACATCGCGATCGTCATGGCACCCAACATGAGTGTGGGCGTCAACGTCACGCTCAAGCTGCTGGAAATGGCCGCTTCCGCGCTGGCCACTGGCTACGACATTGAAATCGTCGAAGCGCACCATCGCCACAAAGTAGACGCGCCGTCCGGTACAGCACTCAAAATGGGTGAGGTAATTGCCGGTGCCCTGGGCCGGGATCTCAAAGACTGCGCCGTCTACGCCCGGGAGGGCGTGACCGGCGAACGCGACCCCTCCAGCATCGGGTTTGCCACCATTCGCGGCGGTGACATCGTGGGCGACCACACCGTGCTGTTTGCGGGCATTGGCGAGCGCATCGAGATCTCGCACAAGTCGTCCAGCCGCGCCACCTATGCACAGGGCAGCTTGCGGGCAGCGCGTTTTTTGGCAACCCAGCGGGTGGGACTGTTTGACATGTTTGATGTGCTTCAGCTGAAGTGACGGAGGCATGAATTTCTTCAGCCTGATGTCGCAGGGCGGCGTGGTCAGTGTGGCGGTGGCGCTGTTGCTCCTGGCCATGTCTGTTGCCAGCTGGGTCGTTATTGTCTGGAAGAGCTGGCTTCTCAAGCGGGCAGTCGGCGATGTGGCGCGCAGCCTGGCGGCCTTCTGGCAATCCGCTTCGATCGAAGAAGCCAGTCAAAAAATAGTAGCTTTTGACCGCGAAGCCCTTGTATTACCGCTCATAGCTGCTACAAAAATAGAAGCGCTGGGTACGCTGGCATCGGCGGGCGACAAGTCGCAGCAGTTGACCCGGGTCCTGCGTGATGCCTTGCATGCCGTGTTGCACAAGCTGCAGTTTGGGCAGGTCATGCTGGCAACCGTCGGCTCCACCGCCCCCTTCGTCGGCTTGCTGGGAACCGTCTGGGGCATTTACCACGCGCTCATCAGCATTTCTTCGAGCGGTCAAATGAGCATCGACAAGTTGTCCGGGCCGGTCGGCGAAGCGTTGATCATGACCGCTGCAGGACTCGCTGTTGCGATTCCGGCTGTGCTGGCCTACAACATTTTTGGCCGCTACATCAACCGCATCGAGGCCGACCTGGAAGGCTTTGCACGCGATCTGAGAGAGTTGCTCGCCAGGGGCTCGGCAGCATGAGTTTTGGCCGACTCGAGCGAACCCGAGGCTCTCGTCCCATGAGCGAGATCAACGTCACACCGCTGGTTGACGTCATGCTGGTGTTACTGGTGATTTTTATCCTGACCGCGCCACTGCTGACCTCTTCCATCAAGCTTGACCTGCCCAAAGCGGACGCTCCCAAGGCTGCCTCAACGCCAACCTTCGTGACGCTGGTGGTCGACCGCAGCGGGCAGGTGTTTGTGGACGAGAAGCCGATGGCTCTTGAAGCTCTGCGTGGCAGGCTGACACAAATTGCAGCGCTGAACCCGGAGACCGAGGTGCAGCTGCGGGCTGATGAAACTGTCGCCTACGGTAAGGTCGTCGAAGTCATGGGGCTGGCGCAATCCGCTGGTCTAAGCCGTATCGGCTTTGTGGCAGAACCTGTCAGCAAGCGCTGAGTCGCGAAGAAGGGGCCGCTGGCTTTGGGGCCCCGGCGCCTTGTCAGCGCCTAAAATCCAGCCTGACCCGCAGTCCTGGCTGCCTGCTTGTTTCACCATTTCCTTCCATGCACGATAAATACGACCCCCAGGGCATTGAGCGCCACGCGCAGACCCGCTGGACCGCTGGCAACGCCTACCGTGTCGAAAGCCACGACAGCGCCAGCAAGCCCAAGGGCAAGTATTACGCCTGTTCCATGCTGCCCTACCCCAGCGGTAAGCTGCACATGGGTCATGTCCGCAACTACACCATCAACGACATGCTGGCGCGTTACCTGCGCATGAAGGGCTACAACGTGCTGATGCCGATGGGTTGGGACGCCTTTGGGTTGCCTGCTGAAAACGCCGCGATGAAAAACGGCGTACCGCCCGCCCAGTGGACTTTCGACAACATCGCCTACATGAAGCAGCAGATGCAGGCGCTGGGTCTGGCCATCGACTGGAGCCGCGAGGTGGCCACCTGCGAGCCGAGCTACTACAAGTGGAACCAGTGGCTGTTCTTGAGGATGCTTGAAAAAGGCATTGCCTACCGAAAGACTCAGGTGGTGAACTGGGACCCGGTCGACCAGACCGTACTGGCCAACGAACAGGTGATTGACGGCAAAGGCTGGCGCACCGGGGCGGTGGTCGAAAAGCGCGAGATCCCAGGCTATTACCTGAAGATTACCGACTACGCCGACGAATTGCTAGGCAGCGTGAAAGACGGACTGCCGGGCTGGCCCGAGCGCGTCAAGCTGATGCAGGAAAACTGGATTGGCAAAAGCGAAGGTGTGCGTTTTGCGTTCACCCATGCCATTCAGGATAGCTCTGGCGCGCTGATTGGCGACGGGCGGATGTACGTCTTCACGACGCGAGCAGACACCATCATGGGTGTGACCTTCTGCGCCGTGGCACCCGAGCACCCGCTGGCGCTGCATGCGGCCACAACCAACCCAAAGCTGGCTGCGTTTATTGAAACATGCAAGTCTGGCGGCACGACCGAAGCCGAGCTGGCCACGCAAGAAAAGAAGGGCTTGCCTAGTGGCTTGTTCGTTACTCACCCGCTGACGGGCGACAAGGTTGAAGTTTGGGTTGGCAATTATGTTCTGATGAGCTACGGCGACGGCGCGGTGATGGGCGTGCCGGCGCATGACGAGCGGGATTTTGAGTTTGCGAAAAAGTACGGCCTGCCGATCAAACAGGTCACCGACGTCCCGGGCAAGCGTTACAGCAAGGACGCGTGGGCCGACTGGTATGCCGACAAGCAGCAGGGCGTTGCGATTCAGTCCGGCAAGTATGACGGTCTGAATTTCAAGGCGGCTGTAGATGCGGTAGCCGCGGACTTGATTACCCTTGGCCTCGGCGAGAAAAAAACCACCTGGCGGCTGCGCGACTGGGGTGTGAGCCGTCAGCGCTACTGGGGCACGCCGATTCCGATCATCCATTGCGACGGAGATGGAAATCCCGGGGGCCCAGCCCCGGGATGCGGTGCAGTGCCGGTGCCCGAGAAAGACCTGCCCGTCATCCTGCCGCAAGACTGTGTGCCCGACGGCTCGGGCAACCCGCTGGCGAAGCATGAAGGATTCAACGCGGGTGTCAGCTGCCCGGTCTGCGGCAAGCCGGCCCGCCGCGAGACCGACACGATGGACACCTTTGTCGATTCGTCGTGGTACTACATGCGCTATTGCGACCCTGGCAATAACGACACGATGGTTGCCCAAGGCGCCAACTACTGGATGCCAGTGGACCAGTACATTGGCGGCATCGAGCACGCGATTTTGCATTTGCTTTACGCGCGCTTCTGGACCAAGGTGATGCGCGATCTGGACTTGATCAAGGTCGATGAGCCGTTCACCAAACTGTTGACGCAGGGCATGGTGCTGAACGACATTTAT
>JANOLL010000358.1:0-9789 GCA_031419775.1 Polaromonas sp.
CAGCAAGAGGGTGACCCAGCGTCGACAACTCCCAGTCCAGCACGGCCAATACCCGCGGCTCGCTCGGGTGAAAAATCAGGTTGTCCATGCGGAAGTCGCCGTGCACGATGGACACCATGGCGTCGTCCCGGCCACTGGCGGGGATGTTGGCGGGCAGCCACTCCATCAATTGGTCCATTTCGACAATGGGCGTGGTGATGGACGCGGCGTACTGTTTACTCCAGCGGCCAATCTGTCGATCAAAATAATTGCCGGGTCTGCCATAGTCTGCCAGCCCGCGTTCGGCAAACTTGACGCTGTGCAGGGCCGCGATCACGCGGTTCATCTCCCGGTAGATCTCGCGCCTCTGGTCAGCGCTCATATCGGGCAGGGATTGGTCCCATAGGACTCGGCCTGCGACAAACTCCATCACATAAAAGGCGCGTCCGATGACCGACTCGTCCTGGCACAGGCAGTGCATCGCGGCTACAGGTACGTTGGTGTTCTGAAGGCCTTGCATGACTTTGAATTCGCGTTCAATCGCGTGCGCCGACGGCAACAGTTTGGCAACCGGGCCCGGCTTGGCACGCATCACATAGGCCCGGTTCGGCGTGATCAGCTTGTAGGTGGGATTGGATTGGCCGCCCTTGAATAATTCAACCTTCATGGGGCCAGCAAACCCCGGTAGGTGTGCTGCGAGGTAATCGGTAAGCGCCTGCTCGTCAAACAGGTGCTGATCGGAGACGGCTCGGGTGCCTACAAAGTGGTCGAAGTTACTCATAGGTGTGTCCGTCCGGGCATGGTGATCGAATGCTTAGCGATAGTTTGGCGCACGCTTGCGTAAAAAAGCATCGATCCCTTCCCCGCCATTGGCATGGTGCAAATTGCGGACGAAATGATCGCGCTCGCTTGCAAGCTGTTGATTGAGCGTATTCGATGCGGCTTCATTGATGAGCTCCTTGATGCTGGCCAGTGCATTGGGCGCTTTGCGGTGGAGTTGCTCGGCCAGCTTGAGCGCTCCGGCAAGGGCGGCGCCCGCTTCGGTCACCTGATTGACCAAACCCAGGGCATGCAAGCGCTGAGCTCCGATGCGCTCGCCACACATCAAAAACTCGTTGGCCAAGGCCCGTGGCAAGGCTCTGGCCAGCGCCCAACTGCCACCGCCGTCGGGCGAGAGGCCGACGCTGCCGTAGGACATCACAAACACGGCATTTTGGGCCGCCACACACAAATCACAGGCCAGTGCCAAAGAAAAGCCAGCGCCAGCTGCAGCTCCCTCCACTGCTGCAATCACTGGCTTGGGATAGGTACGGATGCACTCTATCCAGCTGTGCAAGCCCTCTATGCTTTGTGCTTGCACATCCGGCAGTTCCCGTCGATTGGCTTGCAGGCGCTGCAAATTTCCACCGGCACAAAACACCGCTCCATCTCCGGTGATGATGACACTCCTGACCTCTGGGTTGTTTTCTGCAGCGCTGAGCGCTTCAATACCTGCCGCGTAGATTTCAGGTCCCAGCGCGTTTTTGAAATCCGGGTTGCTCAGAGTCAGCACCAGGGTCTGACCATCGCTGGTGCTCAAAAGGGCGCCGGACATCAGTGCCCGCCCAGCCGCCCGAAGAGCGCTGGGCTCACCGAGGGGAAGGAGCGAAAAAACAAAGGGCGAGGGCGGGTCATGCTAGCTTTCCTCGTGCATGAGGCTCAGGCCGATGGCGCCCCGGCGACGCAGCCAGGGGGAAGGGCGGTAGCGCGGATCGCCATAGACAGTTTGCATGTTGAACAACACCTCCAGAATGTTTGTCGGGCCGTAGCGATCGCCCATGGCCAGTGGGCCCAGGGGATAGCCCAGGCCCAGCGTGACGGCTATCTCCAGATCCTTGGGGCTGCAAATGCCCTGCTGGCAAATGTCGCTGGCGATATTCACAATCGTGGCGACCACGCGCTGCGTGACAAATCCACCGCTGTCACGAATGATGCTGACAGGCTTTCCATCCCGTGCAAAAAGGCAGTGGGCGGCGTCGCGCATGTCGGTTCGGGTTGCCGGATTGGTGGCCAGCACCCGCCGACGGGTGGTCGCGTCGTCAATCAGCATGTCGATGCCCAAGGTGCGCGTCGGGTCCAGGCGTTCCACCACGGCCACCGTTGTGGTGTCAAAACCCAGCGGTGCTACCAGTATCAGGGCCAGTGGCGAGGCAGAAACTCCCGTTTCAATTTTTGCGCCCAGTATTTTGAGGAGTTGAAGCAATTCAGCGCGACGGGATGCTTTAGGCGAGACCCAAACTGGTGGCATTTCCGTCACTTGCGGGGCTGGTGCTTCGACTGTGGCCTGCATGACCCCCTTGGTGTAGCGGTAAAAACCTTCACTGGTTTTACGCCCGAGCAGGCCACCCGCCAGGCGCTGGGCCGTGATCACGCTGGGCCGATACCGGGCTTCTTCGTAATACTGGTGGTACACCGATTCCATCACCGGATGGGACACGTCCAGAGCGGTCAAATCCATCAATTCAAACGGCCCGAGTTTGAAACCGACCTGGTCCCGCAAAATGCGGTCTACAGTAGCAAAATCAGCAATCCCTTCGCTGACGATTCGCAGCGCCTCGGTGCCATATCCGCGGCCAGCGTGGTTGACAATAAAGCCGGGTGTGTCCTGTGCCACTACTGGTGTGTGACCCATCTGGCGGGCATAGTTGCACAGCATGTTGCAGATCGCCGCATCGGTTTTGAGTCCGGCAATCACTTCAACCACCTTCATCAGCGGAACCGGATTGAAAAAGTGAAACCCTGCGAACCGACCCGGACGCTGCAAGCGTGCCGCAATCGCAGTGACCGAGAGCGACGAAGTATTGGTCACCAGCACTGCCTTCTCTGAAACCAGTGCTTCCAGCTCAGCGAACAGTCCTTGCTTGATGTCGAGTCGTTCAACCACCGCTTCCACCACCAGGTCACAGTCGGCCAGTTCTGACAACGTTCCAACAGGGTTGACCCGGGCTTTATGGGCCGCTGCGGCAGCGACGTCCAGCCGGTTTTTGGTGACCAATTTGTCCCATTGCGTGAACAAAGCATCTTTGGCTCTGACAGAGGCCTGCGGCTCGAGGTCGAATAATTTGACTGTGCTGCCGGCCTGCGCGGCAAGTTGCGCAATGCCACCGCCCATGGCGCCGACGCCAACAATTCCGACAGTCCTGTACTGGGGTTTCATGCAAGTCATTATTACGCAGCCGACATGGTGCGCCGGGTGTGTAAGAATCGCACTTACAATTTCATAGAGGTTACTGTGAAAAAAGGTTTTTTAGGTCTGACTGGCTTGTTGGTGATGATCACCGCGAGCCATGGCATGTCACTCGGTAGACATAGCGGGGCTGCGCTCATTGGCCGCCCGCTGGACCTGTCCGTCCAGGCTTCATTGGACGAACGCGAAGACCCGCAGGCTTTGTGCGTCGAGGCAGATGTTTTTTATGCCGACACTCGCCTTGAGCGCGCTCGCGTTCGCGTCAGCACGGAGCCAATTTCACTCGCAGACAAAAGCGTACTGATCCGAATCCGCTCGGCGGTATTGATCGACGAGCCAGTCGTGACCATGGTTCTTCGTACTGGTTGCCAGCAGAAGATTGAAAGGCGCTATGTGGTGCTGGCAGATCTGATATCAGATGCGGCCAGTCTGCCGGTCGTGACTCAAGGTTTCGGCGGCACAAGCGCTTTGCCGGTCCCTCTGAACTTGACCCGGTCCGATGCCGTCAGCGGACCTACTCGAACCAGACCATCACGGCGCACCAGACAGGCGCTTGATGGCAGCGAGGGCGAAACGTCAATGAGTAGTGGAGGTGCCGCCGCCTTCTTGTCCTCCGAGCGTGTGATGAAATCACCAGCGGCGCGGGCCCGAGGCGCAATCTCTAGAGACAAAAGTATGGCGCGGCTCAAGCTTGAGCCGATCGATCTAAGCATTGAGCGTGAGCCCAAGCTCAGGTCTTCTTCCGAATTGCTCAGTGCACCCGCGAGTAACGATAAGGATCGGTCACTGGCCGCTGCGCTGTGGCGAGCTTTGTCGGCCAAGCCTGAAGAGATGCTGCGTGACCTTGAGAAACTACAGACCCTTGAAGCTTCGGTTCGCGGTTTGCAATCAGAAAATCTTAGAAATAGGGCCGTCATTGACGGCCTGAAAGTAGAGACTCAAAAAGCCCAGGCTGCCCGTTATGCCAATCCCCTGGTGTACGCCTTGGCTTTTCTTCTACTGGCGGCTTTGGCGGCGCTGGCTTATCTGTTTACCCTTCGCAGGGCGGCTGAAAAAGGCGGTGAATCGGATATGCCGTGGTGGAAAAGAAAGGAGCGCTTTGAAAAAGACTGGTCGGCCAGCGTGCGTGACCTTGGCGATGCCAGGCCGGGCAGTCAGCCATTGCGGCCAGTTGGTCCGGCTGATGCCGGGAAAAACAGCCAGAAGCTGGCGGCAACCGAGCTGGACCTGGATTTGGATTTGGATGCCAATGAATCAGGCTTCACTGAAGTGAAGTATCTGTCCGAAATACCTGCTTCAGACTCCGCTTATCCCTTGTCAGGTCGTGATCGCGCGGACTTCTCGACCAGCATGCCCCGCGTGGCGAGGGCAGTTAATGCCGAAGAACTCTTCGATGTTCAACAGCAAGCCGATTTCTTTGTGTCGCTTGGGCAATACGACCAAGCGATTGAGGCGTTGCTAAGCCATATCCAGGGCAACAGCGAAACCAGCGTGATGGTTTATCTGGATCTCTTCAGCCTCTACCACCAGGTTGGCCGAAAGGCAGACTACGAGGCGTTGCTGGGAGAGTTCAACCAACGCTTCAACGGGACTATGCCACCGTTTGAAATGTACAACGACAGCACCAGTCTTGGTCTGGAGGCGCACGAGGCTGCGCTGTCAAGGATTGAGGCACTCTGGCCCTCACCGAAGGTGCTTGATTTGATTGAAGAGTCTATTTTTCGCAAGCCCGACAGCAGCGTCAGAGCTTTCGATCTGGAGGCCTATCGTGAACTCCTGCTTCTCTACGCGGTGGCAAGTGAGCTCAATCCTGCCGATTCAAATGCTACCGGCAGTGGACCCGGCCTCGCAATTCCCGAGGCGGGAAAACGGGGCAGGAGAGCCGCTCAATATGCTTCGACTTCGATCCAGCCCTTGTCGGCCAATGCAATCCCGGGTCAGCAGGGCGGCGCACACATGAATGGCTTGGCGGCAACATCACCACAAACAGACTTGGATGTGGATTTGAGTGATGCGTGGGGCGACGCTAAGGAACCCACCGACACCCCAGAGTCTGATGAAAAGTTCTTTCAGGGGTTTGCTGGTTCCGCCACTGATCAGCCGACCTCTCTTGCGGCGTCGGCCGCGCTTCCTAGTTTGCCCGAGCCGGCCTCAGGAGCAGAGAATTTGATTGACTTTGATTTGGTGGACATTGATGTCGACCCTGTCGATCCCATCAACCCCGACAATCCAACAAAGCCGATCCAAAATTGATCGACGCTTGAAAGTGCCCCATCAGGCCGTGGGTCAGCTGATGCTTAGAAGCTAAGGGTTGATCACCTGACAAGACCTATTAACGTCGGACCTGAAGCGCTCCGGGGTTCACGATATTCGTCGGTGTTCCTTTGATAAAGTTAACGACGTTGTCGAAGGCCACTCCAAAATACAGCTCGTAGCTGTCCTGCTCCACATATCCAATATGCGGCGTGCAAATGCAGTTTTCCAGCCTCAACAAGGCGTGACCTTGAAGAATAGGTTCAGACTCAAACACGTCAATGGCGGCGAGTCCAGGGCGCCCACGATTGAGTGCCGCAATCAGGGCTTCCGGCTCAATCAGTTCCGCCCGCGAAGTGTTGACCAGAAGTGAAGTGCGCTTCATGCGCGACAGATCTTCGAGCGTCACAATGCTGCGGGTATCCTCGTTCAAGCGCAGGTGCAGACTGAGAACGTCACACTGCTCAAAAAACTCAGTTTTGTTGGTCGCTATCTCAAATCCGTCTGCCTGCGCCTGTTCTCTAGAAGCCTCACGGCCCCAAACCACTACACGCATGCCAAAGGCTCGACCATAGCCCGCCAGTATCTGCCCGATCTTTCCATAACTCCAGATACCCAGCGTCTTGCCCTTGAGAACCGATCCAATTCCAAAGTTCACTGGCATGGACGCCGCCTTCAGCCCAGCCTGTTGCCAGGCCCCGTGTTTTAGATGGGCTACGTAATGCGGGATGCGCCGCATCGCCGCCATGATTAAAGCCCAGGTCAATTCGGCAGGCGCCGTGGGAGAACCAACTCCTTCTGCCACGACGATGCCTCGTTCAGTGCAAGCAGCTATGTCAATATGCGAGCCGACCCGACCCGTTTGAGCAATCATTTTCAGCTTGGGCAATTTTTCTATCAGTTGCCGGCTGAGTTGGGTCCTCTCCCGTATCAACACAATCACGTCTGCATCTTTTAGACGAACCGAGAGCTGTCCTATCCCCTTGACGGTGTTGGTGTAGACCTTGGCCGAGTACGCATCGAGTTTGGCTGCGCAGACCAGCTTTCGCACGGCGTCTTGATAATCGTCGAGGATCACAATGTTCATCAATCCATTGTGCCTGCAAGTTTTTCAGTTCTTTTGCGGCTGGCCGCAGCCTAGGCATATTTTTTCAAGCCTGATGGCTGGTCTGCTACCTGCCTGTATGAGATTTAAAAGAGCTTTGACTGTCCGCTTGGAGGTCTGACGATTTCCTGTTGGGTCATACGATCGAGTTCTGCACAGACATCGGCCATGCGGCCGGAAATCACCATGCGGCCAGCAAACGACGGTGCAATGCCGGGTTCAAATTCACGCAAGATTCGCAGTCTGCTCGGGGCAGGAAGAGGAGTGACCGTTTGACTGGGCTGAGCCGGCTGAAATAGTGCCGCTGGAGACTTTGCCATGATAGGCTTGGATCGACCCCAAAAGGCCAATAGCGCCTGCATTGGTCCCGACAAAATTGAACCTTGAGGCGTGCCTGAAAGGTTAGGTGAAAAACTGGCTGTTCCCATTATTCATCTCCTGGTAATGGGGACGGACGTCCCCGTTTGGGTAGACAGGATTGCAATACGGCGAAGGCCGAACCTAGACCGTTGCATCAGGGTGTTGGCCTGTTGCTGGCCAAACGCCCGTCACCTGATGCCGGTCGGAACAACTACATCAACATGGTGTTGCGAATCAAGCCGACGGCGAGACCTTCAAGCTCAAACGGTTCGCCTGGCTCCACCACTATGGTTTTGAAATCCGGATTTTCGGGCAACAGTTCAATGAGGTTTCGTGTGCGCCTGAAGCGTTTGACTGTGACTTCTTCGCCCAGCCGCGCAACCACGATTTGCCCATTTTTCGCCTCTTTGGACTGCTTGACTGCCAGTAAGTCACCGTCCATTATGCCGACGTCTCGCATACTCATGCCGCGGACTTTGAGCAGGTAATCAGGCTGCCGTTGAAACAAGCTGCTTTCCAGATAATAGGTATGTTCAATATGCTCCTGCGCCAGAATGGGGCTACCCGCAGCGACCCGACCCACCAATGGGAGGGCGAGTTGAGCCAGGCTTTGCAAGGGTAGAGAAAATTGTTTGTTGCGAAATTCGTTGAGCGTTCGAAGGGTATCGCTGCGCAGGCGAATGCCACGTGAAGTGCCGCTGACCAGTTCAATGACCCCTTTGCGAGCTAACGCCTGTAAATGTTCTTCAGCGGCATTAGCCGAACGAAAACCCAGTTCAGTTGCAATTTCGGCACGAGTAGGTGGTGCACCGGTTCGGGCGATGGCGCTTTGAATCAGCTCCAGAATCTGCTGCTGGCGAGCGGTAAGCTTGGGACCTTCCATGCCAGAAGACATGGCGGAAAAATGATTCACAGTGCTCATGGCAATACTCCTTTCAAATCGGTCGAAAACAAACCAGACTTCAGTGACTTTTATTCTGGCGGGCTGTTTTAATAACCAGTAACTGTATTTTTATCCAGTTTTATGGCAAATGCAAGCAAAGAGGTTTATGCAAGGTAAAAAAATCGTGATTTTGGGAACTGGCGGGACCATAGCGGGTACTGCCCAGGATGCGACTGACAATATCGGCTACTCCGCCTCGCAACTTGGCGTTGCGCAGTTGGTACAAGCAATACCAGGACTGGCCAGTGACGCGGAGTTGGTGACCGAGCAAATTGCTCAAGTCGACAGCAAGGACATGAGCTTTTCGGTGTGGGGTCGGCTTGCCGAGCGCGTGAATGACTTGCTTAAGCAAGACGACGTCCGGGGCATTGTGATTACCCACGGTACAGATACGCTAGAGGAGACCGCCTATTTTTTGTCTGTCGCTTGCGATGCTGACAAACCTGTAGTGCTGACCTGCGCCATGCGACCGGCCACCTCAGTGCAGGCAGATGGGCCCCAGAATGTGCTAGATGCCATGGCAGTGGTGCGCGAGCATGACACCTCTGGGGTAATGGTGGTGTGCGCAGGAACAGTCCATGCCGCGCGGGATGTTCAAAAAGCCCATACCTATCAGCTCAATGCTTTCAGCTCAGGTGACGTCGGGCCGATTGGTTATGTCGAAGAGGGTCGGGTTCGCTGGATAAGAATCAAGCAGTCAGGCCACGAAACGAAAAGTCAACCCACTATGAAAAAGAAAGCACAGGTCAACCCTGACGCGAGCTGGCCAGTGGTTGAAATTGTGATGAGCTACGCGGGTGCCAGAGCATCAATTGTCGAGGCCCTAGTGGCCAGCGGTGTTCGCGGACTGGTGGTAGCAGGGACCGGAAACGGCACCGTCAATCAGGACCTCGAGCTTGCTCTGCTTGATGCTCAGGCGCGGGGCGTACGCGTGGTCCGCGCGACCCGATGTGCCAATGGCCGCGTCTTGCCTCGAGCCGATGATCGCTTCAGGGACTCAGCCGGTCTGAGTCCAGTCAAGGCACGGATTGCCCTCATGCTTGAGCTGATGAATTCCGCGCCCTAGGCTGACAAGGCTGCAAAGGCGCGGGTCGTGATGTCATCAACTGAACCCATGCCACTGATGACGCGGTAAACCGGAGCCTGATCAGGCTGCGCCTCGGCCCACCGGGAGTAATAGTCAACCAGGGGGCGAGTTTGAGCGCTGTACACCTCAAGGCGTTTGCGGACGGTGTCTTCCTTGTCGTCATCGCGCTGAATCAGTGCTTCGCCGGTCGCATCATCCTTCCCTTCAACCTTAGGCGGGTTGTATTTGACATGGTATGTGCGGCCTGACGCGGCATGCGATCTGCGTCCGCTCATACGCTCGATGATGGCTTCAAACGGAACATCGATTTCGAGGACGAAGTCCAGTTTGACGCCGGCAGCTTTCATCGCATCAGCCTGGGGAATGGTCCGCGGAAAACCATCAAACAGAAAGCCATTGCCGCAATCTGGCTGCGCGATGCGTTCTTTGACGAGGTTGATGATGAGCTCGTCACTCACCAGGGCGCCCGAGTCCATGATTTTCTTGGCTTCCAGCCCAAGCGGCGTACCGGCTTTTACCGCTGCCCGCAGCATGTCGCCTGTCGAAATCTGCGGAATGTTGTATTTCTGGCAGATGAAAGTGGCCTGGGTTCCTTTGCCCGCACCGGGTGCGCCCAACAAAATCAGTCTCATGGTTATCCTCTTTGTTATATGAATTCAGGAGAGTGGCGACCCCGTCACATATGGACACTTGGCCATTCGGCCATGAGGATAGCATGCACTTCATGCTGTCTGGTAGCTCGGTCCAAGGCTACAAGGGAAGATACTTATGCCGGCGTTCCTCCAGTCGCGGAAGGCCGTGGTAAATAATCCGTCAGTCGGAAGAGTCTGCGGACT
>JANOLL010000359.1:0-3264 GCA_031419775.1 Polaromonas sp.
CCAGCAGCTTCCAGTTCTTCAATCAGATCTTCGTCGAGCATGGCGCCGGCTTTGGCCAGCACCGCACGGTTTTCCGGATGCACCACATCATCGACTGCAGTACGACCCAAAATGCGATCGCGCAAGGATTCGATGACTTCACCACCTTCAACAATGGCGCGCATCAAGGAGCCTTCCTGGGTGCCACAATCTTCCTCGGTCACGACCAGGTCCTGCACCACGTCACACAGGCGCCGCGTCAGGTAACCCGAGTTGGCCGTTTTCAATGCTGTGTCGGCCAGACCTTTACGCGCACCGTGGGTGGAGATGAAGTACTCGAGTACGTTCAGGCCCTCGCGGAAGTTGGCAGTGATCGGCGTTTCGATGATGGAGCCGTCAGGCTTGGCCATCAAACCCCGCATGCCGGCCACCTGGCGAATCTGCGCAGCAGAACCGCGCGCGCCAGAGTCAGCCATCATGTAAATCGAATTGAACGATTCCTGCTCGACTTCCTTGCCGTGACGGTCGACGACTTTCTCTTTCGAGAGCTGGGCCATCATGACCTTGGAGACCTCGTCGCCCGACTTGCCCCAGATGTCCACCACCTTGTTGTAGCGCTCGCCGGAGGTCACCAGACCGGAGACATACTGCTGCTCGATCTCTTTGACTTCCTTTTGCGCACGGGCAAAGATGGCTCCCTTTTCCTTGGGCACCAACATGTCATCGATGCAAATGGAGATACCGGCCTTGGTTGCCAGGCGGAAGCCCGACTGCAGCAACTTGTCGGCAAACACCACCGTCTCTTTCAATCCGCACTTGCGGAAAGACACATTGATGAGCTTTGAGATTTCTTTCTTCTTCAACGCCTTGTTGATGTTCGAGAAAGGCAAACCTTTGGGCAGAATTTCAGACAGCAGCGCGCGGCCGCCAGTGGTCTCCCACAACTTGGTTGACGGCACAAACTCACCGGTGGCCTTGTCCTTGGTGTACTCGGTCAGGCGCACGCTGATGCGGGCGTTCAAGTCGAGCTCACCCGAATCAAAGGCACGGCGAACTTCGCCGGTATCCGAGAACACCAGGCCTTCGCCCTTGCCGTTGGTACGGTCGCGAGTCGTGTAATACAAGCCCAGCACCACGTCCTGCGACGGCACGATCGACGGCTCACCGTTGGCCGGGAACAGGATGTTGTTCGAAGCCAGCATCAGGGTGCGCGCTTCCATCTGCGCTTCCACCGACAGCGGTACGTGGACCGCCATCTGGTCACCGTCAAAGTCGGCGTTGAAAGCCGAACAAACGAGCGGGTGCAACTGAATGGCCTTGCCTTCGATCAGGATCGGCTCAAAGGCCTGGATGCCCAAACGGTGCAGCGTGGGCGCACGATTCAGCATCACCGGGTGCTCTTTGATGACCTCTTCCAGAATATCCCACACGACTGGTGTGCCGGACTCGACTTCCTTCTTAGCAGCCTTGATGGTGGTCGCGATGCCCATGGCTTCCAGGCGCGAGAAGATGAAGGGCTTGAAGAGCTCGAGCGCCATCAGCTTGGGCAAACCGCACTGGTGCAACTTGAGCGTCGGGCCCACGGTGATGACGGAACGGCCGGAGTAGTCGACCCGTTTGCCCAGCAAGTTCTGGCGGAAACGGCCTGACTTGCCTTTGATCATGTCGGCCAACGATTTCAGTGCGCGCTTGTTCGCACCCGTCATGGCTTTGCCACGGCGACCGTTGTCGAGCAGCGAGTCCACCGCTTCCTGGAGCATGCGCTTTTCATTGCGAGCAATGATCTCGGGCGCTTTGAGTTCCAGCAAACGACGCAGGCGGCTGTTGCGGTTGATGACGCGGCGATACAAATCGTTCAGATCAGACGTTGCAAAGCGGCCACCGTCGAGCGGCACCAGCGGACGCAAATCCGGTGGTAAGACCGGCAGCACGTCCAGCACCATCCAGTGCGGTTTGATACCGGACTTCTTGAAGGCCTCCATCAATTTCAAACGCTTGGCGTTCTTCTTGATCTTGATCTCGGAACCGGTCAGGTCGTTGCGCAGCTTGTCGATTTCGACATCGAGGTCCAGCCCTTCGAGCAGGTCTTTGATACCTTCGGCGCCCATCTTGGCGGTGTATTCGTCGCCGTATTCCTTGCGCTTGGCATCAAAATCGTCTTCCGACATGATGCTGAATTTCTTCAGCGGGGTCATGCCAGGATCGGTCACGACATAGGCTTCAAAGTACAGCACGCGTTCGATGTCGCGCAGCGTCATGTCGAGCACCAGGCCCAGACGCGACGGCAGCGACTTTAAAAACCAGATGTGGGCGCACGGTGCGGCCAGGTCGATGTGACCCATGCGCTCACGGCGGACCTTGGTCTGCGTGACTTCAACGCCGCACTTCTCGCAGATCACGCCGCGGTGCTTGAGACGCTTGTACTTGCCGCACAAGCACTCGTAGTCCTTGATCGGACCAAAAATCTTGGCGCAGAACAAGCCGTCGCGCTCGGGCTTGAAGGTACGGTAGTTAATGGTCTCAGGCTTTTTGACTTCGCCGAAAGACCACGAACGGATCTTCTCGGGCGAGGCCATGCCGATCTTGATGGCATCGAAATGCTCATCCGGCGTGAATTGCTTGAACAGGTCGAGTAATGATTTCATGGTTTAAATCCTTTTCCTGTGTGAATTAGCTGCGTTCCAGCTCGATATCGATACCGAGCGAACGGATCTCTTTGACCAGCACGTTGAACGATTCCGGCATACCCGCCGTGATCGCGTGCTCGCCCTTGACGATGGACTCGTACACCTTGGTACGTCCCACCACGTCGTCGGACTTGACGGTGAGCATTTCCTGCAGCGTGTAGGCTGCGCCGTAAGCCTCTAACGCCCAGACCTCCATCTCGCCAAAGCGCTGGCCACCAAACTGCGCCTTGCCACCCAGCGGCTGCTGGGTCACCAAGGAGTACGGGCCGGTCGAACGGGCGTGCATCTTGTCGTCGACCAGATGGTGAAGCTTGAGCACGTGCATGTAACCCACCGTGGTGGTGCGCTCGAACTGGTCACCCGTGCGGCCGTCATACAACTGCGCCTGAGTACGCGTGGCCGTCAGACCCTTGGTCTTGGCAATGTCATCCGGGTAAGCCAGTTGCAGCATGGCCATGATCTCTGCCTCGGAAGCACCGTCGAACACAGGCGTTGCAAACGGCACACCAGCCGACAGATTGCCCGCCATTTCCAATACATCGCTATCCGACAGCCTGGCCAGGTCTTCGGCACGACCCGACTTGTTGTACACGGTGTC
>JANOLL010000360.1:0-4016 GCA_031419775.1 Polaromonas sp.
GTCGGGGGAAGCTGGTCGCGGCCTACCCTTTTAAGGAGAAGATTATGAAATTCGTCGCTTTTGAGCGCGCCAAGCAGGGTACGGGTGCGAGCCGCCGTCTCCGCATCACCGGTCGCACGCCCGGTATTGTTTACGGTGGCACCGGTGTTCCAACGCTGATCGAAATCGATCACAACGCCTTGTTTCATGCCATCAAGAAAGAAGCCTTCCACGCGTCCATTCTCGAAATGGAACTGGGCGGAAAAGAACACAAAGTGCTGCTGCGGGATCTGCAGATGCATCCGTTCAAACAGCAAATCTTGCACATCGACTTTCAGCGGGTCGAGGCCCGGACCAAGATGACCGTTAAAGTGCCTTTGCATTACAGCGGCGAAGAAGATTCTCCCGCCGTCAAGACCGAGAACTGCCTGGTCAACCACGTGATGACCGAATTGACGATTTCATGCTTCCCTGCAGATATTCCTGAATTCATCGATGTAGATTTGAGTGGCCTGAAAAAAGGCACCTCGCTTCACATCAAAGACATCAAATTGCCAAAAGGCGTGAAGTTCCTTGCCAAAGGCCAGGACAATCCGGTGCTGGTTTCCGTGTCAGCTATTTCCGCAGAAGCTGAAGCCGACGCTGCTGCAGCTGCGGCTGCCGCAGTACCGGTGGATCCTAAAGCCGCCAAAGCCGCTGCAGGCAAGGCTGCTGCTGCGGCAAAACCCGAAGCCAAAGCGCCCGCTAAAAAGAAATAAGCCAGCGTCGCCTGCTATAGAGCAGCTGGTAGCCCTTGTTCTCGCATGAGCACAAGGGCTTTTTTTTGACGCCGCTCTGGGCTACAGGCTCATTGCGCAGGTATCCTCCGCTAGCTATGCACGCCCGCTGCTTCATCACATGATCAAACTTTTTGTGGGTCTGGGCAATCCAGGCGCTGACTACGAAGGCACCCGCCACAACGCTGGATTTTGGTGGGTCGATGCGCTGTCGCGCGAGTTGAAAGCCCCCCTGGTTTTTGACAAAAGCTACTTCGGTCAGGTGGCCAGGGTGACGCTTCACGGCCAGACGGTGTGGCTGCTCGCACCTCAAACCTTCATGAACCTGTCGGGCAAGTCAGTGGCAGCGCTGGCCAGATTCTTCAAGATCAAACCAGAAGAAATTTTGGTTGCGCACGATGAACTCGATATTGTTCCCGGGCAGGTCAAGCTTAAATTCGGCGGTAGCCACGCTGGCCACAATGGCCTGCGTGATATTCATGCCCAGTTGGGCACGGGCGACTACTGGCGTCTGCGCTTGGGTATCGGCCATCCGGGCATCAAATCGGAGGTGATTCACTGGGTGCTTAAAAAACCGTCGCAGGAACACAAGGTGGCAGTCGATGAATGCATCACCCGCTCCCTCAAAGCTCTGCCAGCATTGCTTGCCGGTGAAATGGAAAAAGCCACCCTTCTGATTCACACCAGCACACCCCCCAGGCCCAAGCCGCCACGCAAGCTTGAGCCGGGGCCCGAGCCAGACGAGCCAACACCGAAATAGCGGCGTCTACTGACAAGTCGGACCGGGCTGCATGCATTAGGCTAGAGCCAATGTTTGTGATCCCTGATTCAGTCCAGAGAGCCGCACGCGACGGTCCACTTTATGTGGTGTTGAATTCTGCATCGGGTCACAAAGATACCGATCAGGAACGCCAGGTGCTGGCAGAAGTGTTTAACAGCGCAGGCCGGGCATTTGAATTTTTGCAGTTTGACAACCCCGCTGATATCGCCAGCGTTTGTGCCAGAGCGGTGGTGCTGGCCAAAGAAAAGGGTGGCGTCGTGGTGGCCGCCGGGGGTGATGGCACGATCAATGCCGTGGCGGCAGCAGTTTTGCACAGCGGATGTCCATTTGGCGTTCTGCCACAGGGCACGTTCAATTACTTTGGTCGCGCCAATGGCATACCGCAGGACGCCCGCGCCGCCACAACCGCCCTGCTCGGTGCCAGTATTGCCCCAGTAACGGTAGGTGAAGTCAATGGCCGCGTGTTTCTGGTCAACGCCAGCCTCGGACTTTATCCCCAACTGCTAGAAGATCGCGAAGCGTGGAAGCGGCAATTTGGCAGAAGCCGCCTGGTGGCCTTTGCATCCGGACTGGCCACGCTGTGGCGGGCGCGAGGCCAACTGCGGCTAGAAATCGAGCTGGACGGTGAAACCACCGCGCTACGCACCCCGACCTTGTTTGTTGGCAACAACCGTTTGCAACTCGCCCAGGTCGGCATTCAGCCAGACCCCACCGAAGCAGTCAAGCGTGGGGCATTGACGGGCATTGCGGTACGCGCTGTCGGCTCGCTGGCGCTGTTTGGCCTGCTGGTACGCGGCCTGCTCGGGAAGCTGGGTGACGCGGACAATGTCGACAGCTTCACCTTTCGCCAACTCAAGGTCAACCTGCGCCGGAAGCGGCGGGTCAAAGTGGCCACTGACGGCGAGATCACCTGGATGACGCCTCCGCTTGTGTTTAAGGTCTCCGACACGCCACTGCTGCTGATGGTGCCCGCACCCGCTGACCGGGCCGAAGTGGCATGACCAGACTGCTACAAATTTCAGACATGCATTTTGGGACCGAGCAGCCGCAGGTGATGCTGGCTTTGCTCGCTTTGTCAGAAGAAAAAAAACCCGATGTACTGGTCGTCTCGGGTGACATCACCCAGCGCGCTACGCACGAACAGTTCCGGCGCGCAAGAGCCTTTTGCGACCACCTGGGCATTGCCCAAATGCTGTCATTGCCGGGCAACCACGACATACCCTTGTACAACTTGCATGCCCGGTTTGTGCGCCCTTACGCGGCCTACAGACATGCCTTCGGCGAGGAGCTGGAGCCTGCGCTGCTAACGCCCTCACTGTGCCTGCTCACCGTCAACACTACACGCTGGTGGCGGCATAAAAACGGTGAAGTATCTAAAGCCCAGATCGCAGGGGTATGCGGGCAGCTCGCACTCGCGATGCCTCAGCAACTGCGTGTGGTGGTGGTCCATCAGCCGGTTCACGTTTTGCGACCTCAAGACGAGCATGACCGTTTGCGAGGCTGGCAACCCGCCGTTCAAGCCTGGGCCGCTGCGGGCGCAGACATCGTGATGGGCGGGCACATTCACCTGCCCTATGTGTGCGAGCTGTCATCCACTCTCAGCGGACTGAGCCGGCGCCTGTGGTGTGTGCAGGCGGGTACGGCGGTATCGAGCCGCATCCGCCGCGAAGCGCCCAACTCGGTCAACCTGCTGGAGTTTGGGTCGGATGCGCAGGGATTGCATTGCAGCGTCGAACGCTGGGACTATCAAAAAGAAAAGCAGCAAGCATCTGGACACGCCAAGGCTGGCCGGTTCGCGCTAGCCCATACCAGTGTGTTGAATCCACAACGGCACTGAACGGAGTACTCAACTTGTGTTTGAATGTGCTTACGCTGTTCCACAACAAGGAGTGCTCAATGGAATCCACCCTGGTCGGTCCCACGTCTGCCCCCTTCACCTTGCCCATCGCCAAGGTGCGAAGTGTGTACAACACCGCAGACGTCGAGCGCAAGCTGGATAAACTGCAACACGGCGACTCACGCGACCACGACAGCCTGCGCAATACCTATGAGCGCATGCTTGAACGCGGCCCGGAACGCTTTCAGATGAAGCCGAGCGGCATTCCTGAAATGACGTCCTTGTACGACACCCTGCCCAATTTCACCGATGTGCTGGACGACATCAAAAGGCATGTCGCGCTCAGCCAGGACAGCGCCGACGGCCTTGAAGTCACGCCCATGCTGCTGCTGGGCATGCCCGGCATTGGCAAGACCCATTTCGCCCGGCAGATGGCAGACCTGATTGGCACCGGCATGAATCTGGTGTCAATGGGCTCGCTCACTGCTGGCTGGGTTTTGTCGGGCTCGGCTTCGCAGTGGCGAGGGGCCAAACCCGGCAAGGTGTTTGAGTCGCTGGTTGATGGCCGCTATGCCAACCCGGTCATCGTGATTGACGAGATCGACAAAGCCGCCAGCGACGCCCAGTATGACCCGCTGGGCTC